>JAZRNQ010000028.1:0-11032 GCA_045648285.1 Bacteroidales bacterium
CTTCAGTGAAAACGCTCTTTTGGGTGCAGGCAAATCGGCAATACGTCCATCCGGAAGAGTATAGAAAACGTCAGAATCTCCTTTCTGACCTTTTCTACAAGCACCTAAATATGTGGTATCTCCTTCTGAAAGCTCATGAGCCTTTCCTGCCTTTATCTTTCCTATGATTGTTTCATAATCCTGCTTCATTATCAGCAGGTCCTTGTCCGGAATCTGCCAAAGTATAGAGTATATGAATTTCAATTGATGAACAGGAATTCCTGCTTCATGTAGATAGAATAGGATTAACATGAACATACACTTCAGATATACATGAGATTCCTCAAAAGGTTTCTTGTAATCTTCGCTATAGTCAATCATTGTGCAGACAAGCCTTTCCTTGATTGCAAGGGTCCTGTTCGTAAGTAATTTTAAAGGAGTACATTTCAATTCCAACCCGGCTTCAAAGAAGTCCGCTTCAGGATTGGAGTTGATGTCATATCCAAAGAAGTATTTCTCTACAAGTTGTCCTAAGCGTCCTTTACCTTTCATCTCTTCAATCTGGCACGGTGCAATAGCCTCTTCAAGCGTCTTTCCAAGAAGGCGCTTACTGTAATCAAGAATAGACCATTTGTCGGCCTTGTCATAATATTGTAGCATGTTGAGTTGCATTGTTGGGGTAAAGATAATAATTTTTGACTAACAACTTTAGACTTGACTAATTTACGATTTTCAAGTGAAAACAAAAGAGCTTTGATTCTGTCTGCAAAATATTATTTATCTTTGTAGAGTATGGAATTATATTCAATTTGTTGATTATATGAGTAATTTTCAAGAGTGTTTGGTTTTGACCCAATATCGTAAAGGTGATTCTTATAATGATTTTATTGGCAAGTACTATCATTTCCCAACAAATCAGACTAAGAATTATAAGTCGATGTTTGAGAAACTTCCTGTGGAATTTATTTATTATGAGCCTATTAAGAAGGGAGAGGGGGTTTTCTATGGATACGGTGTAATTGATACGCCTCCATTTGTTGATAGGATGGATGATGGTTTTTCTTTTGTTGAGATAAAGGATTATAAGCCATTCACAAAAGTTGTGTCGTACAAGGATTCTGAGAATGAAATAATTGAGCAGAAATACAATCCTGATACATACAACAGTAATAATGCGGTTAGACGTGTGAGTAAATCGTTCTTGGATTCGGTATGTCTTGATGGGCACATTCTGTTGAATTTTGAGTCTGATGCGCATCTTGTTAATATTCTTGGGGAGCAACTTATTGGCTCAGAAAAGGTGGGTGTGTTAGAATTAATAAAAAATTCAATAGATGCTGCAGCTACCTATTGTAGAGTAAGATTTGAAAAGTTACCAAATCTAACGGTTATTGATAGCTCGGCATATGAATTTAATGAACTTGAAGGACCTGTCATAGTAGTTGAGGATAATGGAAAAGGAATGAACCGCGAAGTGATTGAAAACGGATGGCTGCGTCCCGCTTCTACATTGAAAACAAACGTCAAGGCCAAGTTGAGAGAGGAGCGTAGTAACGCTGAGAAATCAGGAAATGCATCTGCTTTCGAATCCATAGTTAAGCAACTGAAGAAAGAGCATGGCGGAAGAATCCCTTTGGGTGAAAAAGGGGTTGGAAGATTTGCAACCAATAGATTAGGGAAAAGGCTGATAATACGAACAAAGACAGCAGATTCTCCAGAAGAACTGGTTTTACGATTAAACTGGGATGATTTTGAGTCAACGGGTGAGCAGGCTAAGAACTTGAATTCGGTTGGAGTTGTTTTAACGCGTGAACCGTTGAGTCGTAATTACGGTGTCACAAATTCTGGTACTCAAATTATTATATATGGGGGACGCGAAAATTTTGAATTTGACGAAGATAAAATAAGGGATATTAATAAGTCTATTCTTAGATTAAATTCCCCACAGCCGAATCCAAGAGTTGTCAATCCGACTTTCCATGCCTATCTTGAGTGTCCTCAAATACCTGATTTAGAAACAAGCGAAATATATACTGACTTTATTCCTAATTTTACATTGGATGCATCTATTAATGAGTTAGGAATAATTAATGAATATGTCCTCGATTTTACTCCTCCTGCTTCTGTACCGCTCCCTCGTGAAACTTGGAAGGAAGATAATTATGATTTGCGTACATCGTCATATGACTATTGGAAAGGTGAGCATGGTTCGATTTTACGCAAGCCAGCGTGTGGCTCATTTTATATACACATTGATGCTTGGTATCGTGCAAAACCATGGATTGACGGCTTGAACCAAAAGGAGATGTTGGAGTATTTGTCAGACTATGGAGGAATTTCTATATACCGAGATAATGTCATTATTTTTCCTGCAGAGTCTGGAACCAAAAATGATTGGTTAAATCTTTCACAGAGGAATATTAAGCAGGGATTTAGGATTTCATATTATAACTTAATCGGCAATATTGAGTTAGCGCAATATGAGAATGTCGATTTAATTGACAAGACTAATAGAGAAGGCTTGATTGAGAACCAAGCCTATAAAGACTTGGCAAAATTAGTAGAGACTATTATACAGAATATCCTTGAAGTAAAGTATATTAGCAAGAGAGATGAATACACAAACTTGACCAAAGGGATAGTTCGTGATCCCCAAAAATTAAGCAGCGTTACTAAAGCGGGTTCTAAGATAATCGATGGAATCAGTAAAAATTATGCTATAGAAGAAGACCCATGGAAGATTTTAGACAATCTGGGTAATTCTGTTCAAGAACGAAGGGCCGGGTTGATTAATCTTTCAGATTCAATAAAGAATCTAAAAAAAAGTGTAGAGTTAATAGAAGGGGTACAAGATAGATTGACTGAGCATGCTGGTTTTGGACTGGCGGCGGCTGTTTCTATTCACGAACTAAACAAGATTGCCTCTAACTTCTATTTGGGCATCAACGAACTCATAAGTTCAGGTAACCCTAATGGGTTCAAGTTGGATGATTTGCGTTCTACTTCAGAATCTTTAAAATCTGAATTAAAGAGATTAGGTCCTTTGAGGACGATTCGAAATGAACGCAAGCGCGAGTTCCCGATATCTCAAGCTATTAATTATGCATGTGAGATTTTTCGAAGTAAATTGTCACATAATTGCATCAAGTTGAATGTTGAAATAGAAGAAGACATTACTATTTATGCTAGATATTCAACGTTATGTCAGGTGTTTGTGAATCTATTTGACAATAGTATTTATTGGCTCTCATTTGTTCCAGATGATAAACGCTCAATAAATATAAAGGGTAATAAAAGGGATCGTGTTGTTGTCTTTGGGGACACGGGTAAAGGTATTGACTCTGCGATAAGACCATATTTATTTGAGGCAGGATACAGTATGAAGATTCCACCAAGTGGACTGGGATTATATATCTGTAAGTCATATATGAATGCAATGAAAGGTTCAATATATGAAACCCCTGTTCATAATAGAATCCCAACTGTTACTGGTGCTCAATTTACAATTGATTTTAATTATGTTCCATCGCGAAAGGAGGAAGACAAATGAAACATATAATATGCCTTATAGATGATAAGATTCCAGTGTCTTATTTTAGCCAGTATTTCAATGATACGGATATAATTAATGAGTCTGTTTTGAATTTTCTGATACAAAATGAAAGTGCGGTATGGGAGGACTCTATTGTCAAAATGTTATGCGCCACACTTATGGAGCAGAGAGAACAATGGGTGGTAAATGCTTTTACGTCACCGCATTTTTATTGGAACTATATTGAAAATGCAGTATATTCTCCAGAAATTATTATTTATGATTGGGATTATAATGCAGGGGCATTGGCCGATGATTCTGAACGTTATTTGTTGGAGATTCTTAGTAACTCTCATGCAATGGTTTTTGTGTTTTCGGCACAAGACAATATAGCAGAAATCACTGAGATAGTGAGTAAAACAGAATTTCTAAAATTCAGTGATAGGCTAAGTGTTATCGATAAAAACGAAGGCGGTAGTATTGAGAAGGTTTTTTCACAAATAAAAACTAAAGAGGAAAATAATTTCTCTTTTAGGTATGGACGCGAGATTATCTATAAATCCAATCGAGCAATTAATAAAATTTTATCAGACATTTCACAACTTTCAATAGAGGATTTCATAGCGTCGGTTGACTCAAAGTTAGTGGGTGATAAATATATAGCAAATAATGATGCTTTTATAGATGTAATATTGCCGAGATATAACAATATTTTAAGAAATTATAGACCAATTCAAGAAATCTCTGTTAAGAAGACGAAAGAAGCAGAGTTGGCAAGTATAAGAGACATCTGGTCATATCGTATATATGATAGGACCCCTGGTGAGTATGTACAAATGGGAGATGTAATAAAAAATGAAGGAAGTGATGAATATTATCTTGTAATTTCCTCGGATTGTCATATGAGAGATCATTGGAAAAAGAATTTTGGATATGTCACCTTAGTTCCGCTTTATGAGATTGGAAAAGAACGAACCAAACAACTATTGAATATCAGTGGAAAGTTCGTGGATTATAGTTTCCATTCTATGACAAGTAATAATAAGTCTCCAATGACTATCTTGCCTTGTATGCCTGTTCAACAAGATTTATTAGATTTTGTTGTGATTCCTAAAGGTGTTTGTTCTGTGCCAGTTGCCAAGAAAGACTCTTCGTCCTTATTATATGAGGACTTTATTGGTTATACGAGAGTTGTATCTTTGTCGGATCCATTCAAGTCTCCGCTTATTCAGTTCGTTTGTAATAATATTTCTGGTTATGGCTGTCCAAATTTTCATAATCTATTAAAAGAAAATCTTGACAATCATATAAAAGAGATGAAGTTATGAAATATATTTCCATAGATTTGTTTTCTGGTGCTGGCGGTATGTCGGAAGGGCTGAAAATGGCACGCTTTCAAACTAAATATGCCTTTGAAATTGATAATATTGCTTCGATGACATACAAGTTGAATCATAGTCAAACAGAGGTGTTTACTCAGGATATTAGAACAGTCGATACAGGAGCAATACTAAAATCCTTGAGGGGTAAAACGGTACATTTGCTGGCAGGGTGCCCGCCTTGTCAAGGCTTTAGTTCCATGCGTAGATTAAACAGGAATAAACCTGTAGATGATGAACGTAATTCATTGATTAATGAATATGTGCGTTTTGTCAACGATTTGCGTCCATACACGATTATGCTTGAGAATGTTCCTGGCTTGGCTATGTCGGAAGAGTTCAATCGTGCGATAGCATTTTTACGTGAAATAGGATATTATGTCGAATACGACATAATAAATGTTAAAGATTACGGTGTGCCACAAAGTCGAAAGAGATTGGTTTTAGTCGGCTCACGTTTAGGTCGGATTGTAGTAGCGGCTCCAACAAATGAAACATGTACTGTTAGAGGCACAATCGGGCATTTACCAACGCCGGAAGATTCCAATGATATGATACATCAGATATATCCGCATCATATTCAACGGATACAGAGATTAATTAGTCAAATACCTCAGAATGGCGGCAGTTTAAGAGACTTGAGTGATGAGTGGCAGCTCGAATGCCATAAATCAGAAAATGTCGGTTTTAATGATGTCTATGGCCGCCTGCGCTGGGATACATATTCGACTACGATTACTGGAGGTTGTCTGAATCCGTCTAAAGGAAGATTTTTACATCCAGAGCAGAATAGATGTATAACGGCAAGGGAGGCTTCTATGTTGCAAACATTTCCGGATGATTATAAATTCCCGATTAATGTGCCTAAAACAAAAATCGCCTTAATGATAGGTAATGCCTTGCCGCCTAAATTCTGTAAAGTGCAGGCAGATCATATTCGACAGCATCTAGATGAGTATTTGAATGCTCGTCCTTAGATTATGACGTCGCCCAGTGAATTTTCTGACTTCAAACCAGCGCCGATATTGCATGTCCCGCATCCGAGGCAAGAACACCAAGCCGGAAATTCTGGTTAGGAAGGGATTGCATGCTCGTGGATTTCGTTTTCGTCTGCATAATAAGAAATTGCCTGGAAGTCCGGATATTGTTCTGCCCAAGTATGGTGTCGCTATAATGGTGAACGGATGCTTCTGGCACGGGCACAAAGGATGTCGCTATGCGACTAAATCGAAAACAAATATTGAGTTCTGGGAGGCGAAGATTGCAAGGAATCGTCATCGGGATGAAGTGACGACAGCGCATCTGGAGGCATTGGGCTGGACTGTGATAACGGTGTGGGAGTGCGAGTTGCGAGGAAGGCTTGAGAGTAATACCAGACTTGATAAGTTGGCAAATGAAATTCGTTTTATTGGTGAAAATAAGATACAGCAGGAAGCGGTGAGACAACAGAATAGATCTGTGACAAAGAAACTGAGAGAAGAAGTGCTTCGTCGTCAGGCACAGTTGGAGGCTGAGATTGCCCTGTTATATCCTGTTCCTAAAAGAATCAAGAGAACTTCTAAAGAAGAATAACAGGCTTTCCTTTATGCGTTAATTTGAATTATTAGGCTATATTTGCTGATAGAAATTTATTGAGTATGATAGAGAATGTTATCATAAAGAATTTCAAGTCGATCAGAGACTTGGAGTTGCCTTTGACCAATCTGAATGTCCTGATTGGCTCAAATGGTGTGGGAAAGAGTAATTTCATCTCATTCTTTGAGATGGCCAAGGCTATCTTCGAACAGCGTTTCGGCAGTTATACCTTGGACAAGGGAGGAATCGATAATCTTCTGTATCGTGGTCGAAAGATCTCAAAAGAAATATATGGCTTGATGGATTTCAAGAATACTAATGCGTTCTTTTTTACATTGAAGCCGGCTCAGTCAAATAAGGGATATATTGACAATACTGGAGATTTTTTTAATAAACGCGGTGAAAGTACTAAAGATTATTTAGGTCAATGGCATAGAACCTTTTGGGACTCAGCGGTAGAGGAATCTAATCTTATGGGAAAGATGTATGGCCGGGCATATTATCTGAATTCATATCTCAGAAGCTTTACCGTCTATCATTTCCACGACACAAGTTCCTCTTCTCCAATGCGAGGACAATGTGAGATTAATGACAACTCTTTCCTGCGTGATAATGGATCAAATCTGGCAGCATATCTTTATATGCTCAAGCAGACTGATGAGAAGGCGTTCCGCTTGATTGAAGGTACGATACATTCAATCGCTCCTTACTTCAAGAGGTTTAACTTGAGGACGGATCCTGTAACCCCATCGAAGATTTCTTTAGAATGGGAGGAGGTAAATTCGGATATGTATCTGAACGGTTATAGCTTTTCTGATGGTACAATTCGTTTTATTGCATTGGCTACGTTGCTGCTCCAGTCAAAACTTCCAGAAGTCATCATTATCGATGAACCGGAACTAGGACTTCATCCTGCAGCAATCAATAAGTTGGCAGCTCTGATCAAGAGGGCATCTAAGAACAGTCAGATAATACTGTCAACCCAGTCAACTAATCTGGTTAACTGCTTTGAGCCGGAGAATATCATAGTAGTGGATAGGGAAGATGAACAGACTGTTTTCAAACGTTTGAATTCGGCAGATCTGTCCGTGTGGATGGATGAGTATAACTACTCTATCAGTGATATGTGGGAGACAAATCTTATAGGAGGACAGCTGTGATGAAGAGGTTGAATATTGTTGTTGAGGGACAGACTGAACAGAGTTTTGTAAATGAGGTGTTGACTCCATATTTACGTAATAAAGGCGTGGGTCTTGTAACTCCTATCTTGATACGTACCGGCAAGACAGGACGAGGAGGATTGGTTAATTATCATCACCTCTACAATACGATAAAAGGATTGCTGAGTAATCCTCACGACGGAAATATTGTGGTCTCCAGTTTCGTAGACTTTTTCCGCATTCCGAATAATATGCCGGATTATGACGAGGCGATGCGATCAGGTGATGATTTGCAGAGAGTCGAAAACCTACAGCAGGCATTAGGCGAATCGATAGCGGACAGACGCTTTATTCCGTACATCCAGTTGCACGAGTTCGAGGCTTTGCTGTTCTCCAACAACAAAGGTTTTGAATATCTCTGGGAAGATGATATGGCATCAAAGACAAAAAACATTGTCGATTCATTCGAAAATCCGGAAGATATTAATTCCGCTCCCGAGACTGCTCCGTCAAAAAGATTGCTGGCAATCAATCAGAAATACGATAAAGTTCTGGAAGGAAACGTGATTGCACTAGAAGTCGGAATCAATGAAATGCTTGCCAAATGTCCGCGATTCGCCGACTGGGTAAGTCGATTAATTGAGGCTTGTTCTGAATAGCGGTTTAACAAATGTTTAACAACCTAAACAAAATCGCCCTCCCAGATAATCTGGGAGGGCGATTAGTGTGATTCGGTTGGGGCAATAAAATATGAAAACAAGAGCTTGGGCCTAATTGTCTGAAAGTGAACTTGCTTGCTTCTGCAAAACATTGAAAATGAAATAAATATAAGTTTGATAATTTTCTCGTTGGGTTTCATCTGTTTTTGCTTGTTTTCAGACAAATCGCCAGAAAGTCGCCAAAAATATTGGAGAAGTCGCCAGAAATTTCATACATTTGTGATGAACATAAAATGTGGGAATTATGGCGACTTTGGTATATAGTTTATCGTCGAAGACGGATAAGGTGACGGGGCTGCACGAAGTGTTGATCAGGTTCTTTCACGGCAGGTTGAATCAGAGGGCGAAGAGCGGGATCTTTATCAGTGCGGAGTATTGGAATGATGAACTTCAGAGGAATTTTGTGCCGAAGTTCCGACTGATGAACGATCAGCAGAGATCGCAGGTTGAGGAGCTGACGCAGCAGAATGAAGCTCTGCAGAAGTTGAGTGCTCATATACATAAGTCGTTCATTGAGGCTGGTGCCGGGAAAGACCCTCTTCCAAAGGATTGGCTTGTGGCTACAGTGGATATGTATATGAATCCTCCTGTCGATGAGACCTCGGAGGAAGAGGCGATTGCAGATTTGCCGATAACCGAAGTCTTTGAGTTGTTTATGGAACGGAATCGGGCTTCGGAGATAAGGGTCAGGCATTATAAGGTTGTATGGAGAATACTTCGCCGATATGAACTGTATAATCGCATTGTCCTGAAATTTGATGAATTCACAGCCGATACATTGAGGGATATTGAGGCGTTTTTGACAAATGAACATACGTTAAAGGGCAACCGAAGATATGACCGTATATGCAAGGAAGTGGATGATTCCAGGTCTCCGGCAGTGCGTGGCGGCAATACGATAAGTTCCAAGATGAAGATCCTGCGTACTTTCTTCCTTTGGGCGATAAACAATGAATATACAGAAAAGAATCCGTTTCGGAAGTATTCGATAAAGACCGAGGTCTATGGTACGCCATATTACATTACCCTTGCGGAGAGGAAGCAGCTTCACGAAGCCGATTTGTCAGCACATCCGCATTTGGAAAGGCAAAGGGATATATTCATATTCCAGAGCGTCATCGGTTGCAGGGTGTCCGACCTTTGGGCGATGACAAAGGACAATGTCATCAACGGTTTTGTCGAGTATATCGCGAGAAAGACCAAGGAGAACCGTCCGGTGACTGTGCGTGTTCCGCTCAACGAGGTGGCGAAGTCTATACTTGAGAAATATAAGGACCTGCCGGGTTCGCAGCTTCTCCCTTTTACCTCTCAGCAGCAGTACAACCGTGACATCAAGACTATGTTCGAGAAGGCTGGTCTTATCCGCATCGTGACCGTCATCAACCCAAAGACCGGCGAGGAAGAGAAAAGACGTATATGCGACATTGCCAGCAGCCACCTCGCCCGTCGTACCTTCATCGGCAACCTCTACAAGGAAACTCCGGATCCGAACATCATCGGCAAGTTGTCCGGTCATAAAGAGGGCAGCCGTGCATTTGCCAGGTATAGGGATATCGACGATGATATGCTGACGGATCTGGTGAGTAAGTTGAATTGAAAATTGCCGATTCTTGGGCAAAATCGACGAAAAATATTGAGATTTTGCCCGGAAATCAACTAAAATGATAAATAACTGTATCGGTAGTAAAAATGTTTTTATCTTTGGTGTAAAATGATGTATGATATGGAGAGGAAAGAGAACTACGCAATAGCGGTCAAAACCATCAAGACTGCAATTCTTCAAGGCCAATATGCTGCCGCCAAAGGATCCAACAGAATCCAGTTGGCGACATACTTCGCAATCGGTAAATACATATCTCTGAACTCGCGTCATGGTTTTTGGGGTAAAGGTGCAATTGAGACCATAAGCGAGCAGTTGAGGAAGGAACTGCCTGGACTGAGAGGCTATGCTCCAACTCAAATGAAGAATATGCGTAAGTTCTATGAACAATGGATTATGCTAGATCCGAATTCGGCACTTGCAAGTGCCGAATTACTGGAATCTAAATCGGCACTCACAAGTGCCGAATTGCAAAATGGTGATTATCAGATAGATATTAATCTACCTATGGTGATTCCTAGTACTCAGGATTTTCCGATTGAAGCCTTCTTTTCTGTACCGTTTACACATCATATCCGAATATTACAAGGTGCAGCGACTTTGGAAGAAAGGTTCTATTATATGTATCGTTGCGTTGAAGAAAACCTTTCGGCAGATGCTGTGACTAAGTTAATAAAACAAGATGCCTTCCATCACGACACCCGCCTTCCCAACAACTTCATAAATACAATATCTGACCCGGTAGCAGCTCGCAAAGCCGTCATGATGTTCAAAGATGAATACCTTTTGGACTTCATTAACGTTGAAGAAATAGGAGAACGAGATGCTGCGGATATTGATGAGAAGGTCGTAGAGAAAGAGATAATCCATAATGTCAAGAACTTCATAATGACATTTGGAAGAGACTTCGCATTTATAGGCAACCAATATCATCTCGAAGTCTATGACCACGACCATTTCCCTGATCTTCTTTTCTTCAATCGCGAACTCAATGCAATGGTAGTGGTGGACCTTAAAAAGGGAGAATTCAAGCCATCATACCTTGGTCAGCTTGCTGCATACCTGAGAATCCTTGACGACAAAGTCCG
>JAZRNQ010000029.1:0-16409 GCA_045648285.1 Bacteroidales bacterium
GCACGGAATTGTTCTTCGGGAGTTCACGCGGAACCAGTAGCCTCCCTTGCGTCAGGGATTGCAGCGGCATCCTTTCGCAGCGCAGCGGAGAAAGATACAGCGGAAAGCCCGACGGCGTAGCCGGGACGCACAAAAAGAAAGAAGAGAGTATGTAAAGTTGAGTGTTGAGAGAAGATATTTATATTAAAAATAAAGGCGACAATGATTATTGCCGCCTTTTGTGTTATATATCTTTAATCTTATATTTCAACATTTCTCATATCGCCAGAGCGTAAGAATTCTTCGTGGAAGGAGAATGCTTTGCTGAGATTATGATGAAGGTGACCTTTAACACTTGTTTCGAGGTATTTTCTTAACAAAGGACGATAAACTGGATGTGCACAGTTTTCTATTATAAGTTCAGCTCTTTGTAATGGATCTTTGCCTCTTAAGTCGGCTACACCCCATTCTGTGATGAGAACCTTTACAGAGTGCTCGCTATGATCTTGGTGAGATACCATAGGAACTATTGAGCTTATCATGCCGTCTTTTGCAGTGGAAGGACATGTGAATATTGATAGATATGCGTTACGTGTGAAGTCGCCGGAACCACCGATACCATTCATTAATTTCGTTCCGCATACGTGAGTGCTATTAACGTTGCCGTAGATGTCTGCTTCAATAGCAGTGTTCATTGTAATAAGTCCTAAACGATGTACCATTTCAGGATTGTTGCTGATTTCTGATGGACGTAATACAAGTTTATCACGGAAGAAGTCAAGGTTTTTGAATACGTCGCCTGCGAGAGTGTCGCTGATGCTTAAAGAGCATGTACTTGCGAAAGTACATCTGCCTTCTCTCATAAGGCTGATGACAGAATCTTGTACAACTTCAGTGTACATTTGGAAGTTAGGAATTTCTTTGTTACTTCCTAAGCAACTTAATACTGCATTTGCGATGTTGCCTACACCTGATTGTAGTGGCAAGAAACCTTCTGGTATACGACCAGTTCTAAGTTGTTCTGCGAGGAAATCACTTACATTCTTGCCGATTTTCATAGTAACCTCATTGAGAGTATCGAAATCTTTGAGTCCGTCAGGGAGATCTGTCTCAACGATGCCGATAATCTTTTCAGGGTCGACTTGGATATATGTTGTTCCGATGCGGTCGTTTGGTTTGTAGATAGGGACTTCTCTTCTATAAGGTGGGTCTAGTGGCTCATAAATATCATGGAAACCAATCAAGTCTTTAGGAAGATGATGGTTAAGTTCGATGATAATTCTTTTAGCCATATTACATACTGTAGGAGCAATTCCAACGCCAGTACCGAGATAAATCTTACCATCATCTGTTATATGAGAAGCTTCAATGATAGCGATATCTACGTGTCCCAATGCGTTATTGCGTAATTTTGGAGCTACCTCTGAAAGATGTAAATCGAAGAAAGGAACAGTGCCTTTATTGATGGCTGAACGCATATCGCCACATGACTGGTATGGTGTTCTGAATTTTATAGCATTGGCACGGGAAAGAGCACCGTCGAGTCTGTCGCTTGTTGATGCTCCTGTAAACATTCCAATTTGGAATGGATGACCTGCTGCGTGTTCGCTTTCTGCTTTTTGTGCAATAGCCATTGGAATGACTTTAGGACTACCAGATGCGGTAAATCCACTAAATCCAACATTATCATTGTGGCTTATATATGATGCTGCTTCTTCTGCAGTAATGATTTTGTATCTCATAGTACGTTATTTTATTGTTTATGCAAATATTATAATTTTATTTCAAATAATGAAATGTTTTTATAAAATACTTGCCAAAAAAAATAAAAAAAAGTTGTCCAACAATCGTTAGACAACCTTAATCAGTTTGTCGGAGTGGCCCGACTCGAACGGGCGACCGCTTGCACCCCATGCAAGAATGCTAGCCGACTGCACCACACCCCGAAATTAATTCATAATTCATAATGCATAATTCATAATTAAAATATGCATTATGAATCATCAATTATTTTTCTCCGTAGCTTGAACCATCGAAGCAGTGCATGCAGATTTCATCTTTTGAGACGCCGATAGCATCGCGGATGATATCGATGGTATTGAACTTCAATGAGTCGACACCGATGTGTTTTCTTAACATCTCAACGAGATTTGCATATTGTTTTGTTGTATGGTCACTATAATATTCTAAGTTTTTGTAAGCGTCGCCTTCCAATTCCTTGATGCAACGGCGTGTAATCAACTCCATGTCTGTCTTTGAGTTAGAGAAGTTGAGGAATGGACAGCCGTATAACAATGGAGGGCAGCTGATTCTGATGTGTACTTCTTTTGCACCGCATTCGTACAACATCTTGACGTTGTCGCGAAGCTGTGTGCCGCGTACGATAGAGTCATCGCAGAAAACGACTTTCTTGTCTTTTAATAATGAGGCATTTGTGATGAGTTTCATCTTAGCGACATGTTCTCTTTCTTCTTGTGTTACAGGCATAAAGCTGCGTGACCATGTTGGAGTGTATTTAACAACACTACGTACGTAAGGAATCTGTTTGCCGTTAGAATAACCGATTGCCATGCCGATACCTGAATCTGGAATTGGAGCGACGTAATCCACGTCAACGTCATCGATTTGTCCCATAGCATAACCACCATTATATCTCATGTTTTCAACGAAGATGTCATCGTAAGCTGCAGCTGGATAGCCATAATAAATCCACATGAAAGAACACATCTGGCATTTTTTGCTAGGTGCCAATAATTGTGTATATCCTTCTGGAGTGACTTTTACAATCTCACCTGGACCAATCCATCTGTCTGTCTTATAATCCATGTTGACGTAGCTGTGGCTTTCTGTGGCGAGCACGAATCCGTCAGCATCTTTACCTATTGCGATAGGAGTACGTCCGTAGCGGTCGCGGGCTGCGATGATGCCTTCTGGAGTGAGGATAAGCATTGAGCAAGAACCTTTTATCTTGTTGAAGACATTTTGGATGCCGTCGACGAAGTCTTTGCCTTGAGTGATGAGAAGCGCTACTAACTCAGTAGGGTTAGTGTCGCCGCCGCTTAACTCAGCGAAATGCTGTTTGTTGTCGAGACATTCTTTTTCCAATTCTTTCAAATTGTTGATTCTTGCTACTGTGACGATAGCGAAGCGTCCGAGGTGGGAATTAACAATAATAGGTTGTGCGTCGGTGTCGCTGATAACGCCGATACCCATGTTACCATGGAATTTCGCGAGGTCAGAATCGAATTTTGTTCTGAAATACGCTCCTTCGATATTGTGAATCGAACGATAGAATTTATTGTTATCAACTGTTGCTAAACCTGCACGTTTTGTGCCGAGATGTGAATGATAGTCAGTACCATAAAAAAGATCTGAAATACATGTTCTCTTTGATACTACTCCGAAAAATCCGCCCATTATTGTTAATTTTTATTGTGATTTAAATGAATGACAAAAATATATATTTTTTAAAAAAATCCATACAGAAATTTTATGTTTTTTGTCGTATATTTGCAAAACTATGGTTAAATCGTAAATCATTTATAATCAATAAAATTTTATGAAAAAGTATTTATTAAGCATTTTTATGTTTTTAGCTGTATTCAGCACACAGTTAAAAGCTGATGAAGGTATGTGGTTACCTTACAACTTAAGCAATCAGAGTCTTTACGAGATGCAACAACTTGGTTGTCAACTCACAGCAGAACAGATTTTTAACCTCAACCAACCTAGCGTTAAAGATGCTATCGTTCAATTCGCAAACGGATGTACAGGTGAACTCATTTCTCCTAACGGATTGTTACTCACCAATCACCACTGCGGACTTGGTTACGTTCAAGCTCTCGCTTCTGTGGAACACGATTATCTCACAGACGGTTTCTGGGCTTTAGATATGAAAGAAGAACTTTCTTGCGAAGGTCTTTATGTTTCTTTCTTGACTTACGTTGAAGACGTCACTACATCTGTTCTTGAAGGCGTAACAACAAAGGAAACACGTGAAGATATCATCGCCGAAAATATCAAAGCTTTAAAAGAAGAACGTAAAGGCGACCGTGACATAAGAATTGAAATCATACCTTTCTATAATGGCAATCAATACATTATGTTTGAATATGATGTATATCGCGACGTTCGTCTTGCAGCTTGTCCTCCATGGGGAATTGGCAAATACGGCGCTGACACCGACAACTGGACATGGCCTCGTCACAAAGGCGACTTCTGCATCTTCAGAGTCTATACTTCTCCTGACGGCAAACCAGCAGCTTACAGCGAAGAAAACGTCCCAATGAAATCAAAACATTACTTACCTATTAATATTAAAGGCGTGGAACAAGGCGACTACGCAATGATTATGGGTTATCCTGGCAGCACCGACCGTTATTCAACAAGCCGCACTATCAGCAACATTATCAATGAAGAAGGTCCTGCTATCATCGACTGCCGTACAACAAAACTCAATGAATACCGCAAACACATGGACGCTGACCAAGAAGTGTTCATCAAATATGCTTCAAAACAAGCTAGCGTTTCTAACTACTGGAAATATTTCATCGGTCAAGTGAAACAATTACAACGTAACCGCGTGTATGACAGACGTTACGCTCAAGAAGAAGAATTCAGAGCTTGGGTTAACGCTGACGAAAGTCGCGTCGCAGAATACGGTTCTATCTTCGAAGATGTCGACGCTAAATGGAATGTCTTAGACGACATCAACAAGCCTATGACTTATCTCCGTGAAGCTGGATGGAACGGCGGCGAAGCTATCTCTTTCTCACGCAGATTCAAGTCAATCAACGATATGTTGAACAACAAGGCTTCTAAAGAAGACATCGCAAAAGCAGCTGAAGCATTGAGCGCAACAGTTCAGCCTTTCTTCAAAGATTACGACATGGCTTTGGATAAAGACGTCACAATCGCTTTGTTAAACCTCATCTACAAAGACATCGACAGATATGTTCCTACAATGATTACAGAAATCGGTGACAAAAATAATGGCGACTTCACAGCATGGGTTAATGAAGCTTTCGAAAAATCTATCTTCGTAAGCCAAGAAAAAGTAGAGAAATGGCTCGCTAAACCTAAGAAATTAGACAAAGACCCAATCTATGCTTTGACAATGAATATCATCGATGTTTATAACAACGTTATCATTCCTATGTATTTAGAAGCTTCTAACTCAGGCGATGAAGCTGAACGTCTCTACATAAAAGGTTTGATGGAAATGCAGACAGAACGCAACTTCTACCCAGACGCTAACTTCACAATGCGTCTCACTTACGGTAGCGTTGAACCATACAAAGGCGCTGACGCTGTGAACTACAACTACGTCACAACAATGGACGGCGTGATGGCAAAATATAAGCCAAACAACTGGGAATTCGATATCCCTCAAGATGTTAGAGACTTATATGAAGCAAGAGACTACGGTCGTTATGCTGACGAAAACGGTCAATTAATCGTTAACTTCATCACAACAAACGACATCACTGGCGGTAACTCAGGTAGCCCTGTCATCAACGGCAATGGCGAACTCATCGGCCTCGCTTTCGACGGCAACTGGGAAGCAATGAGCGGCGACCTCTCATTCGAACAAAAGGTACAACGCACAATTGTAATGGATGCTCGTTACCTCTTATGGTGCATCGAGAAAGTCGGTAAAGCACAAAATATTATTGATGAGTTGACTATTATTGAATAAGCTAAGGCTATTGGCCATTGGCTTTTGGCTATTGAATCGAGGTAGAGACGTATCATAATTCGCAGAATTTGATGCGTCTCTATCTTTACATAACATTTAGCATGAAAAACAAAAATCGTCCCTGATAATTCAGAGACGATTTTTGTTTTGTTCTAAGAAAGCCCAGTATGGGCGTCAGTATATAGCACAGAACCCTGCAATAAAAATAATAGGATACTATAGAAGTTCCGAAGGAACGACAGTCCCCAGGCAGGTATGGAGAGCGTAGCTCGGAATGCCTGCAATAAAGACCGAATATTAATCAGAGTGCCGAAGGTACGACAGAAAGATTAGTCATCAAAAGCATATCTCTCATCATATTGTATTCCGTATGCCTTCAAAAACGATTCATATTCTTCGCGGAATGACATTGTTTTATGATGATTTGATTGGTTTTTGACATAGTTTATTGTTTTGTAAAGCAAGGTTGGACTAACAGAGAACGCGCCATATCCTTCTTGCCATGCGAATTTATCATAATATGAATCAATGGATTTTATCCATCGGCTGCTGTCAGATTTAATGATTTTCACAAAATCTGATAATGATTTCGTTTTAGGTAACGATGCCACTATATGAACGTGGTCTATTACACCTCCAACATCCATTGTAACACCACCTATTCCGTTAATGATTCCACCGATATATGAGAATATTCTTTTCAAGTCATTTTCTCTCATTCTTATCCCATTGCTTTTTACATGGAATATGATATGCACGTTTATTTTCACTAATGCGCTTGCCATATTTATTTTGGTTTTTCTGTCGTCCTTTCAGGACTTTGATTCTACTTGTTTCATGTTTGCAGGGATTTCGCACTGCGTGCTTCATCACCTGCCTGGGAACTGCCGCACCTTCGGCGCTTATCCCAATTTGGATTACAAAAATAACAACTAATTAAATAGCATTGAGTTAAAATATTTTAAGAAATAAAGATTTACAATAAAAAAAACGATGTCTTCATCAAGACATCGTTTTTTATTTTAATACTCAATGGACAAAGTCTGTTGACCGTTGTCCGTTGACTGTTGTCTTATCATGCATTTTCCATGAGGAATCTTTCAACTTCCATACCAGCTGTTGCGCCTGAACCAGCAGCGATGATAGCTTGACGGAACAATCTGTCTTGGCAGTCGCCTGCTGCGAAGATGCCAGGAACGCTTGTTGCTGTTGATTTAGGTTTTGTGATGATGTAGCCAGCTTCGTCCATTTCGAGTTTATCTCTGAAGATAGCTGTGTTTGGTGTGTTGCCGATTGCTTCGAAGAAACCGTCGATGTTGAGAGTGCGTTCTTCGTTTGTTACGCTATTGACGACAACTGCACCTTGTAATGTTGCCATGAAGCCTTCTGATTCGCCGAACAATTCTTTTGTTTGTGTGTTCCAAAGAACTTCGATGTTAGGAGTGTTGAGAACTCTGTGTTGCATTGCTTTAGAAGCGCGGAGAACGTCACGACGTACAATCAAATAAACTTTGTTGCAGAGGTGTGAGAGGTATGTAGCGTCTTCGCAAGCTGTGTCGCCGCCGCCAACAACAGCAACGTCTCTGCCTTTGAAGAAGAAACCGTCGCATGTAGCGCAAGCTGAAACGCCGCCGCCTTTGAATTGGTCTTCGCCTTTAACGCCTAACCAACGTGCTGATGCGCCTGTTGCAACAACGATAGTGTCTGCTAACAATTCATCACCTGTCTCTGATTTTACTCTGAAAGGACGTGATGTTGTGTCGACTTCAACGATAGAACCCATGCGGAACTCAACGCCGAAACGTTCAGCTTGTTGACGGATGTCTTGCATCATTTGTCCGCCGTGTACGCCTTGTGGGTAACCTGGGAAGTTCTCGATTTCTGTTGTCTGCATCAACTGACCGCCTGTGATAGGACCTTCGTAGATGACAGTTTTGAGGTCAGCACGACATGTATAAATCGCTGTTGTGTATCCTGCAGGGCCTGAGCCGAGGATAAGACATTGTACTCTTTCTAAATTTTCGCTCATTGCTTTGTATTTTAATGTTAATATTTTTTCTATCTGCAAAAATAAACTTTTTCACGAAGACTTTTATATAAGTAGAAAATTATTTTTGGCTATTGGCTGTTGGCTGTTGAACTCTGAACTTTGAACTCTGAACCCTGACTACTGACAGCTGACAGTAAAAAGTTCTTAGTTCTTAGTTCAAAGTTCTTAGTTCTATCTTACCACAATCCTTTTTGAAATTATATCAACGCCATTATTTATAGAGATGAAGTATGTTCCTTTTGGAAGGAAATTCAAATCTAGTGTTCCATCAGAGAAGTTATTGTTTGAAAATAATTTTACACCAAGGATATTATAAACTGAGATGTTATATTCTTGTTCCAATCCTGAAGTGATTCTTACAATGCCGTCTGATGGATTAGGAGAAATTGACAAATTGAATTTTTCTTGTGATAAAATACCTGTCGTATCGGTAATAGATTCAAAATTGATGAATAAATCGTCGATGTAAAATATTTTACTAAAGATTGAACTGTCGCCTTGACCACTGCTTTCGTATCGTATTCTAACTTGTATATAATCATATCCTATATAATCATTTAATGAAACTGAAATCTCTTTCCATTCTCTTTTTATTTCCTTGAATATTGCTAATTTGTGCCATATCTTTCTGTCAGTTGTGACTTCTACAAATGCATTGCCGTTGTAAGTTGACCATGTTACATCATGAGCAATTACGATTTTAAATCCAAGAGTGACATTTTTAACACTGTCAGGAATTGAAAACCATTGAGATTCTATAATTTGCAGGATGTTGTCGTTGGTGAAACTCTCGGATTTTAGACAGTTTTCTGAGTTGTAATTACTAATGCTCCAGTTATTATTGTTTAAGAATATGCCTTCTGTTGTGTCGCTTTCAAAGTCATAAAAGACAGGAAGTTGAAGCTCCTGCAAGGTGAATACTGAATCTGGATTTGAAGCAGGGCTTTCTTTTCCATCGGCATGAACTCCTTTCACATAATAACGATGCCATTCGTTGTCGATGAATTCTTTGTCAACGAAAGAATTGTTTGTCGTTTCCACTAAAAGTTCTTCATCTTTGAAAAGTCTGTACGATTCAGTTTCTGGAGCTTCATCCCAACTCAAGAATACATTGCCGTCTTTTACTACAGCACTGAAGTCTTGTGGCGCAAGCCATCCGTCGGCTAGTTCGGCAGCTGCTGCTATTGTTGCTTTTACGAAACCTTGTGCCAATGCGAAGCAATTAACTCCAGCGCCTATTGTGTCAGTTCGCTGATGATAATGTATGTTTTCTGCCTGATATTCAATATCACCGATATATAATGCAGGATATTCATAAATGTTGAAAGGCATGTGGTCGCCGCCGTAAGAATCCATATAGGTGAAACGACATGTCGGCATCTCAGGAATATAAAGATTGGCAACACTTTGATAATATTTGAATAGATGTTCTGAAATATAAGAATAACCGGAATACATAGTGATGTCGCCGTACTCTGGACCAGGCCAGAAACCAATCATATCAAGGTTGAAAACTCCGAGGATATCCATATTCTCACGAGCGCATTTCTGTACAAAAGGATAGCTTCCGACCATCCACCACTCCTCACCATTGAAAGGAATGTAAAGTATGCTACGTTTAAACTCATACTGACTCAAGATTCTGGCACATTCCAAAACGCCTGCAGTTCCAGAAGCGTTGTCATCAGCGCCAGGACCGTCAGGGTGGTCGTAGTGCGACGAGATAATTATGTACTCGTCAGGAAACTCTGTTCCGAGCTGCACTGCTATGATATTGCCTGCTTCGAGAGTGTCGGTTCCGCCGATAGTCGCAGTGTGATTATGGATGTAAGTGTCCAAACCTATTTCTTCAAATCTGTCAAGAAGATAATTCTGAGTTATGAGAG
Source organism: Bacteroidales bacterium (assembly GCA_045648285.1). Lineage (GTDB taxonomy): Bacteria > Bacteroidota > Bacteroidia > Bacteroidales > F082 > Limimorpha. The sequence goes on from JAZRNQ010000029.1 coordinate 9,614, forward strand.
CTTCCGGCTCTGTCGCATCACGGACATATTGCTGCATCCAATCGATGGTGTTATACAAATTAATTGTATCCACCTGACGGAGCATCTCAACAATAGTAGGATTTACTTCTTTCACTAAAGGATAAGTCTGGTTACGGTTGCCTTTGTTGTCAATAACCTCAACCTGCGCATTCATGACATTGCTGCCAATCATGATGGCAATAATAATGAGTAAATACTTTTTCATAACACAAGATTTTTAGACACCGCAATATACATATTATTTTTAAATTTTCAGTTTTCAGTTTTCAAATTTCAATTCAAAAAACTCCTAACTCCTAATTCCTAACTATTTTTTCTTTCTTTTTTAAAATAATCATAACATATTTTCATATCTTTGTAGATGTCTTATGACGAGAGATGCTGACTTAATATCATCATCTCAGTATCTTAGTAACTTAGAAACTTAATAACTTAAAATATCATGGCAAAAAACAGACTCATAGGCGATTATCCTGTCATCGGAATTCGCCCAACCATCGACGGCCGTCGTGGTGCTCTTAAAGTACGCGAATCTCTTGAAGATCAAACAATGAACATGGCAAAAGCTGCTGCTAAGCTTTTCACAGATAACTTGAAATATTCTAACGGCGAACCTGTTAAAGTCGTCATCGCTGACACTACAATAGGCCGCGTGGCTGAAGCCGCTGCTTGCGCTGATAAATTCAGAAAAGAAGGCGTCGACATCACTCTTACTGTCACTCCTTGCTGGTGCTACGGCGCTGAGACAATGGACATGGACCCAATGACAATCAAAGGCGTCTGGGGCTTCAACGGAACAGAACGTCCAGGTGCTGTTTATCTCGCATCAGTACTCGCAACACACGCTCAAAAAGGTCTCCCAGCTTTCGGCATCTATGGTCATGACGTACAAAACGCTGACGACACTTCAATCCCAGCTGACGTACAAGAGAAACTCTTACGCTTCGCTCGCGCTGCCGTCGCTGCTGCTTCAATGCGTGGCAAGTCATACCTCCAAATCGGTTCTATCTGTATGGGTATCGGTGGCTCTATCATCGACCCTAACTTCATCGAAGAATATCTCGGAATGCGCGTCGAGTCTGTCGACGAAGTGGAAATCATCCGCCGCATGACTAACGGAATCTACGATAAGAACGAATACGAAAAAGCTCTCGCTTGGACTAAAGCTAAATGTATCGAAGGTCTCGATAAAAACCCAGAATATCTTAAGAAGACAGCTGCTGAGAAAGAAGAGATGTGGGAATTCGTCGTTAAGATGATGGTCATCATCAAAGATATGATGAATGGCAACCCTAACCTCCCAGAAGGTTGCGAAGAAGAAATGGTAGGTCACAACGCCATCGCTGCTGGCTTCCAAGGTCAACGTCAATGGACCGACTTCTATCCAAACGGCGACTTCGCTGAGTCAATGCTCAACTCATCATTCGACTGGAACGGCGCTCGCGAGCCTTATATCCTCGCAACAGAAAACGACGTCCTCAACGGCATCGGCATGTTATTCATGAAACTGTTGACAAACCGTCCACAGATGTTCGCTGACGTTCGTACTTACTGGAGTCCTGAAGCAGTGAAAGGCGCAACAGGTTACGACTTAGAAGGCGTTGCACAACAGTCAGGCGGTATCATTCACCTTATTAATTCAGGTGCTTGCTGTGTCGACGCTTCTGGCGTTTGTAAAGACGAAAACGGTAATAACGTAATGAAACAATGGTGGGATGTAACAGAAGCAGACCAAGACGCAATGATGAACGCCACAGAATGGTGCTCTGCTGACTACGGTTACTTCCGTGGTGGCGGCTACTCATCACGCTTCGAGACAAAAGCTGAGATGCCTGTCACAATGATTCGTCTCAACCTCGTCAAAGGCCTCGGACCTTGCATCCAAATAGCAGAAGGCTGGACTGTCAACCTCCCAGAAAAAGTTTCTGACACATTATGGAAACGTACCGACTACACATGGCCATGCACATGGTTCGCTCCACGCACAACAGGCAAAGGCGCATTCACAACAGCTTACGAAGTGATGAACAACTGGGGCGCAAACCACGGAGCTATCAGCTACGGCCACATCGGCGCTGACCTCATCACATTATGTTCAATGTTACGCATCCCTGTGTCAATGCACAACGTGCCAGAAGAAAAAATCTTCCGTCCTTCAGTATGGAACGCTTTCGGCATGGATAAAGAAGGTCAAGACTTCAGAGCTTGCGCTAACTTCGGACCAATGTATAAATAATTGAAAGTTGAAAACTGAAAATTGAAAATATTGTAGAGACGTATCAATGATACCAATGGAAATTAACACACATTGACACGTCTTGATAAAAAATATATAAGGAGCATTTTGAATAGAGTGCTCCTTATTTTTTTGTGGGAATTTCTGTCCGAAGCTGACACGGACTTGGTACGGACTTGATACGACTGTGACACGAAGGAGAGGTATAATTTCTTAACAATATTTTTCCGAGGTAGTGCAGTGATTCCATAAAGGTTCATCTTTCCAGTCTGTTGGAAAAGCAATAGTAGTTATATCAATAGTCGGAGATTTTTCAATAAGATGCTTTAACTTATTTTTAAAGTTATTTATTTCATTGTTTTTTCTTGTACTTTGCGGAATTTTTCTTGCAGTATCTCGAGGAACTGAAGCAGTTCGCTGAAATTTAATGATTTGCCGTAGATGAAACTTGAGCGCATGTCTTTGTAGTCGGCTTCAAATCGAGGTATGAGGTCTTCTCTTGGAACAATTGTTATCGTTGCTGGGAGTTCTTTGTTGTAATCTACGGATCCAACATGGTAGAATTTCTTTCTGTGTTCGACGATAGCGTGGTATAGGTCGGAGTCGCTTAATGCGATGTCGGCGTATGGGGTGTGAGATAGTTTCTCTAAATCGTAGAAGTGACGTGACATTCGGTAGGTTCTCGGTTCTTTCTTCTGGTATTCTTCGCAGATTAGGAATGCTTTTTCCAAGAATGTCCTTGCTGGACTTACTGTCTTGATTATTTGAACTATATCGGAATCGACATCTTCCTCTTGATATACTTGCTCTACTAATGATGATATTCTTTTCATCTCAAATGGTTCTGCCATTGAGAGTACGCTGATTTCAATTTTCACAGTTGGTACAGCGTATGGCGCTTCACTGTTATAAAGCGATGGGTATTGGACGTAAATTACTGACGGGTCTTTGTCGTGATCTACTTTTTGTTGTTGTCCATTTTCATCTGAGAGTTCGTTATCCGCAAAGACTATTACATTTAATCCTAATGCGGTTAGTTGTTCCTTTAGTTCTTCCTTGAATTCACCAAAGAGGTAGTCTTGTGCTTTTTCTCTGAGTTTATGAATTTGCGTGTTACTTGCACATTGGGCGCATGATAAATTCATTTCGTTCAGAAAAAACTCTCGTTCTAATGCCAAATCTATGTCTTCACTGAAGCGATCGATGATGTTCCATCCTTTGCTTAGGCTCGTACCTCCTTTGAATAGCAGGTATTGGGCTGGTTTTGTTTTGAATACTGCATACAACACTGCTGTCACCCACCAGTCTTTTTCGGCAGCTGCTTCGTCTATGTGCATAGCGTTGACAACGCCTTGTATCATCGCTTTGCGTTCATCTGTTGAAAATTCGATCCATTTGCTCATAGTTTCATTTTTTTTGTTTTTAATTCTTAATATTTCTTTTGATTATTTGCCTTATCCATACTGGAGCAAGCAGAAGGTCGTGTTCTATTGTCTGTGGTTCTGGTGTTTCAGTCAATAGTTGGGCTATTCTTTTTTCTATATCTTCTGTGATGTTTTCTTCACCTATGTTGCGCATTGCCTGTACGAGTTCCGGCATCAGTTCTCCTTTGTATGCAAAATTCTTAGGTACGCCGTGTTTAAGTGTTACTATTCTGTTTCCAAGTTTTAATGTTCGTGGCGTCCCTGATGTTAGGAAGCAGGCATTCATTGGTACTTGTGTTGAGAATCCAAGTCTGTTGGCAGCGGTGTCTCCTGTAGGATATACTTTTGCTTTGTCTCTTTTTGCAATCTCCTTAACCAATTCGTAAGCTGAAGGATAAATTATTCCGAATCTTGTTTTGCGTGCTTTTACATATACTCCTTTTGCAATGCGTGTAATGAGACCTTCTTTCTCGAATATTGATAAAAGTTTTGTTACATATTCTACATCAAATTGAGGGAATGAAGAGACAAAAAACACCTCGCCATATCGTGCGTAGGTTAATTTTGATTTAATTTGATGTTCCACAGTTCTTTGCATAGTGTATTTACCTTATTTTAAGTCGGAATAAAAGCGTTTTTTTCCGACTACAAAAGTATAAATTATTTGTAATATAACAAAGTTGTGGATAGATTTTTTGAGAATAGAGAAATATGAGTTATTGTAGTAATTATTCTTTTTGATGATGTTTTTTTATGTTATCGAGGAAGTGAGAGTGATTGAAGTATATTTGTCGGATGTAGCTCGGTCCATTATTTCTCTCTCTTTCTCGCAAAGGTGCAGAGGAATGACAATGTGATTTTATTTCAGTACAAGTAAAAGGAAGGATCATCTATTCCCCTGCGCTGTTTGACAGTGGTATCATCAGATGTCTAAATGAGAAATTTTATGCTATATTTTGTCCTGTTTTTGGCGTAATAAACGGGACATATAGGTTCGATTAGTTGATACGTTTTATTGGGGATTTTTTTGTCTCCTATATTTATCTATAACATGGATTGCAAATGTTAATTTTTTTTAACTTTGCGATACTTATCGTAATAGGTATCGTATGAAGCTGATTGATAAATAGATGTTTACTTATTGACTTTCCAATAACCACCTTTGTTTGGTCCGACGTGTTCTATTATTGAACTTAGCTTATCAATATCACGATGAATTGTTCGTTTACCTTTAATTTATCTGACATTTCTTGATTTGTCAGGACATTTCCATCATTTTGTAGTGACATTTCTACATAAGTGATTGAAAATATAAAATGTGAACCATTAAGAATCTCTACATTGTAACTGGAGTTATATAATGGTGCATAACGTAATATATTTCTGATTCCAGATCCCATATCTTCTACCCATGACAACTCATGAAACACTTTGACCAATAACGGATTTTTTGTATAATTGTTAAGTTGTTCTAATTTTACTTTCCCTTCTGGTATTTCAGGAAGTAAGCAGCTTGGATTTTTAGTCATCATCCTGTCTTTAAATACATGATAACATGTAAATGTAGTATCGAACTTCAACTACTATATGTGGAATGCTTGGAGCGAGGAAGTGTGCAAAATTACCTTCGGAGGTACTTATAAGCACTTCTAGGGGAAATGGAACTTCCTTGCAATAAATCAATACTCAGAGCAGCAGAACGATTCTATGCCGAACTTTCGGACAACAATCGAGAACTGCTTGTCAATCGTGCTGTGGCACTCTATGACGGCAAGGCTACCAGAGAGGAGCCACACGATGATGATATTCTTGTATGTGATAGCTGTGGCTTCAGACAGATAGAGATTCAAGCCTGGGTAGATGCAAATAGTTCGGAATACTTAAGCGACTTGGAGAATGGAATGAGCGGACAGCATTGTGCAGAATGCGAATCAAGCGTGAACTTCTGCACACTTACCGAGTATAAGCAGAGAATGGAGGATTGGTAGAGAAACCTTGACTTTATCACATTGGAAAGCATAACCGGCTTGCACGAGGCTGATTACTCCTCGGAAGATGGCTCACAATCCTTTGTAGATGCCTGCAACGATTGGTGGAACTCATTGGACTATGATACTCAGAGAGGATATATTGAACATACTAACCTTGACATTTACGACAATGACTGATAATGAAATCATCGAAAGAATATGCGGCTCGTGCAACTGCGATGAAGCGACTGCAAAGGAGTATCTGAATGATGAGATACGCCACCTTAGAGAATTATAAGAGGTAAACGACCTGCAAGAGAGTGACATTGAACTCTCTTGCAGTGGCCTCGGCATTGAGTCCGAGTGTATGGAGTATTTCACAATGGTATTAACCTACTAACATTTACTACTATGGCTTACTTTAAGAATATACATTCATTGGCGGAACTCAAGAAGGAGTATCGCCGATTAGCATTGGAGAACCACCCCGACAAAGGTGGCAGCACCGAAGTGATGCAGCAGATAAATGTGGAGTATGAACGGCTCCACGAGATTTGGAAGAACGATACCACTGTATCGGCAAATGCATCCGGCTATGAGAATGACTATGCAGGAGCATCGGCAAAAGAGTATACCGACTTCGTATATAACGAGTATCGTTGGAAAGGTCGCAACTATCAAGGACAGCACACTCCTGAGATTGTGGAACTAGTGCGTAACTGGATGAAGGAGACCTATCCTAAATATAAGTTCTCCGTATCAAGGCATCACTATAACTCTATCCATATCTACCTTGTCAAAGCCGACTTCGAGGCGTTCAAGAAGGATAAGGGCGTTGTGTTCCACCACGATGTGAATCATTACCACATTGACAACGATGACACCCTAACCGACAGAGCCAAAGAGGTGATGAAGAATGTCTGCGACTTTGTGATGTCGTACAACTTCGATGATAGTGATCCGATGACCGACTACTTCTGTACTAACTTCTATCTTACATTAGGAGTCGGCACCTACAAGAAGCCATACAAGGTAGAACTGCCGAAATTGGATTGCAAGGGCAAGAAGCCCGATGTGTTCAGGCACCCCGAAGGTGCTGCACACAAGGCAATACGCCAGGCATTAGGCGGTGCCTATTTCAGCTT
>JAZRNQ010000030.1:0-14002 GCA_045648285.1 Bacteroidales bacterium
AAAACCTAGAAAGTCACCACGTTTGATTGGAAACACATCTTCTTCCAAGAGTATGTTCTGAGGAAATGACTTATCTTCATATTGTTTCATTTTAACATACTCACCAATCTTTTTATTAAACTTAGAAAGATGAGCATAAACAGATGTAAAGCCATCATCATGAGTTATATACAAGACTTTTCCGTAGCCCAAAGGAGAAACGCCTATTCTACTTACATGACCGTCAGCCACAGCGAAAACCTCCTTACCTTCAACACCTTGGGTGCGGATATCAATGCCAGCATGAAAGGCATTCGTCCTTATCTCCGCAAAAGTAGCAGAGAGATAAACAGGTATTTTCACAGGATTAGGATACTGTGGAAACGACTCCGTTTGTGAATACAAGCAACTACACAATAACAAAAAGATTATCAATATCTTAACTTTCATATTTATGTCTGTATTAAAAAAGAGATTATTTCTACAAATTTAATAAATAATTCCCTTTATTTCTTGAACCAAACTACTTAATTTTCGTATCTTTGCATATATTAAAAAAATTGATTTACATACTAAAATAAAGTGAACATCAGCAAGTTATATTATACATGATGAAAAAGAAAATAATTTTTATTATCAATCCTATTTCAGGACACCATAACAAGAATAATTTTCCAAATCTTGTTGAGAAACATATTGACAAGAATCAGTATGAATATAGCATTGTCTTTACAGAGTATGCAGGTCATGCAACAGAGTTGACTAAGAAGGCAATAGAAGATGATTTCGACTATATTGCAGCTGTTGGCGGCGATGGCACTATCAATGAAGTCGCGAAATGTCTTATAGGGAAAAGACAGATTTTAGTCATTGTTCCATTAGGTTCAGGCAATGGTCTTGCTCGACACCTTGAACTTCCTTTCAGACCAGAACGTCTTATAAATGAAGTCATTAATAAAGGTAAAGTCTATAAAATAGACACTGCCGTTATGAACGACATTCCTTTTATCAGCATTGCCGGAATTGGTTTTGACGCTCTTATCGCCGATTATTTCGCCAAAGATGAAAACAGGGGTTTTATAACATACGCGAAGTTGGTGACAGAGAAATATCCTAATTACAGACAAAAAGAATACACGCTCATACTTGATGATGAAAAGTCAATAGAATGCAAGCCTTTCTTTGTAACTTTCGCTAACTCAAGCCAATTCGGTTATAACGCTGAAATCTCTCCAAAAGCCAGCGTACAAGACGGACTGATTGACGTATGCATATTCAAGAAACCAACGATTTTAGAAGTACCAATCGTCGCTACATATTTCTTAGCTAAACAAATTGATAAAAGTAATTTCATCGACATCTATAAAGCAAAGAAAATAAGGGTCATACGCAAAGTGGCTGAAGTGGCTAACATTGACGGCGAAGCTGTTGAAATGAGTAAAGATATAACAATAGAAATCATACCATTAAGTCTTAATGTATTATTAAATAGTTGATTATGTTTAGCAAATATATTTCATTCATTGAAAAGATATTATCAAAAATAGGATTAAACGAAAATGTAACTACTTACATTTCTGAAGCTATCAGTTTAATAACATTGATTATAATCACATTTGTTTTATATTATGCTGTATTATTAGCAATTAGAAAGACTATCTATATCTTTATAGAAAAAAGCGAAAGCAAAAGAGATGATATATTGATTAAAAACAAGGTTTTCAACCGTTTATGTCTTCTTGTTCCAGCTTACCTGATACGTTTTAACATAGAAGCTGCAGCACCATCATTTCCAGTATTATCATCAACGATAATATTATTCACAAAAATATACGAGGTATTCATTTATAGCAGAGTCATCGATGCGATACTTTCAACTCTAAACGACATCTACGATACATACGAAATATCTAAAAGCAAACCTATCAAAGGTTTCATTCAAGTATTGAAAACCATCATATATATTGTATGTGTCTTACTGATTATCGCCATTCTAACTAACAAAGAATTATCGAATATCTTAATAGGATTAGGAACACTTTCAGCTGTTTTGATGTTGGTTTTCAAAGATCCTATCTTAGGTTTTGTAGGAGGTCTACAACTGACAATCAACGATATGCTTCGCATAGGCGACTGGATTGTAATGGAAAAAAGCAAAGCCGACGGCGAAGTTTTGGAAATTGGATTGACAACTGTCAAAGTTCAAAACTGGGACATGACAATCACCACAATACCAACATATTCATTAATTTCAGACTCCTTCACAAACTGGAGAGGAATGGTAAATTCAGGTGGCAGACGTATCGCTCGTTCCTTTGTCATTGACATCGACACCGTTAAGTTCTGCACACCGGAGATGTTGGAACGTTTCAAGAAATATCAATTGGTAACACAATACATCATCGACAAGGAAAAAGAAGTTGAGGAATATAACAAGCAAAACAATATCGACGACTCCAACCTAGTCAACGGAAGACGACAAACCAACCTCGGTATTTTCAGAGCCTACCTGAACGCATATCTGGCAAACTGTCCTTATATCAACAAAGACATGACATTCATGATCAGACAGTTATCTCCCACTGAGACAGGTGTGCCAATTCAAATATACGCTTTCAGCTCTAACAAAGCATGGGTTTCATACGAAAACATACAAAGCGACATCTTCGACCATGTATTCGCTGTCGTTACAATGTTCGATTTGAAGATTTACCAAAAACCTTCAAGCAACAGCCTTGCTATTTTACCAGAAATCATAGAATAAATCTCAGAAACTCAGAATCTCAAAATCTCAGAATTTATTTTTAAAAGTTTTTAAGTTTTTGAAATTTTGATTTTTTGAGTTTTAATCCTAAGAAAGTCTCTCGATAAGAGCATCGCGATAGCTAGCTCCTACTGGTATTTTATTTCCCGCAACGGTAACATTCACTTTATCAATATCTTCAATATTTTTTATTGAGACAATGAATGATTTATGAGTACGAATGAATCTATCTTTAGGAAGTGTATCTTCAAGATTTTTCAATGAATATAATGCCGTGATACGTTTTGTCTTAGTGTGAAATGTAACATATTCATGCTGACCTTCAATGTAAAGCAAGTCTTCAAAATTAACTTTGTACAGCTTATAGTCAGCCTTCACCATTATATAATCGTTAGAGGTTTCATTCTGATTTCCTGACGATTTATAGCTGACAGCCTTGTTTATTGCCTGTACAAATCTTGCATAGTCAAAAGGTTTCAGGAGATAATCGATAACGCCTAAAGAGAATGCATCGACGGCATATTCAGAGTAAGCAGTGGTGAGTATGACAGCGGTCTTATTGTTGTTAAAAAGTTTTAACATTTCCATACCAGAGATGTCAGGCATCTGAATATCGAGCAAGAGAATATCTATCTGTTCTTTATTGAGTATCTCCATTGCCTTGGTAGCGTCGGCACAAGTATCTACAAGGTTAAGATAATCTATCTTTGACACATATTCTGTCAAGAGTTTTCTTGCAAGAAACTCATCATCAACAATAAGGACATTATACATTCTTTTCATTATATTTATCTCCTATTTTTATTGTTACCACATATTTATTTTCCTCTTGCACAGCTTCAAAGGAATAATTATTACCATAATACAAACCTAATCTTTTTTTAACATTTTCCAAGCCTATACCAGAATGTGTTTTTTTATTTGAATCGGCAATTGCCAACGACATTCCTTTGATAGAATTACGCGCAATGAATACCAAATCATTCTTTTCTTGAATAAGATAAAAATGAACGAAGCCATTAGGATCTGACACCAACCTACTGTGTTTGAAGCTGTTTTCCACCAGAGGCTGCAATATCATAGGCGGAATCTTAAAATCGCTATTATCAATTTTCTTCTCAAAGATGACATTTGATTTATTCTCCATGCTCATCTGTTGGAAATCGATAAATGCATCAATATATTTAATCTCTTTCTCCAGCGAAATCATATCGACCTGGCAATCGACCATGACGTAACGCAACATATCAGATAATTTCAGAATACTCTGCGGAGCATTATCGTCTTTTGTATAAACTAGAGAATATATGTTATTCAAGGCGTTAAATAAAAAATGAGGTGTCATCTGCGATTTCAGAAGTCGCAGCTCCATATCAAGTTTCTCGCTCTTAAGTTCATTCTTAATTCTTTGACTTTCTTTCTCTGTATTTTGTATCACAGAAATAACAGAAATAGCAACAGTCGCAGTAAAAAGCACAATACGTATTGATGTTGGAACAAGAAACGTTTGAACACCTTCTAATACTGGCGGCGTTATTGATAAATGCTTACTCATGATTATCAGCATCAACGACTCAAGATAAGTCGTCAACACAGACATCGATAGAATCACCAAGAAATTAATTAAGTAGAATAATGTGTGATAACCTCTCTGCAATAATTTCACGATATATTTCGATTCAATATCGCTTGTAAACCAAAGGCAGATTGTTATGAATAAAGCATGTAGAAACGACATCTTCCAATTAGACCAGAATGAAAGGAAGAAAAACAAGAACACTGCAGACCAAGTCGTTAGAATCTTGGACTTACTTTTAAAAAAAGCAAAAATCTTGTTATCCATTTTCATCATGCAAAAAGTTTACGACAAAAATAAGACATCTTGTTATGCTTTATAAAAAAAATCAACAAATCATTGTAAAAATTCAATGTCCTTAATATCTGTTTCCGCGGAACATGACTAGGAATGTCACCAGTACAGTATATATCTCCAGACGACCGATGAGCATCAGGAACGACATTGTCCATTTTCCCATATCTGACAATTTAGAGAATGAAGCAGAAGGACCTGTACTTCCGATTCCAGGACCGCTATTGCCGAGAGCTGAGATACAGTTAAACATACTCTCTTCCAGATTACTTCCGCTTATGATAAACAACAAGACTCCGAGCACGTACAATAACATAAATATTATCAAGAAGTTAACAACTCTTCTTGTCTTGTCGTCATCAATAACTTCATTAGACACCTTCACGCTGAACAAGGCATTAGGGTGAAGCAAACGTCTGAAAATATTATTGATTGATTTTATTGAGATAACCTCACGAATGATTTTAATACCGCCACTGGTAGAACCAGCACATGCGCCGCTGGCCATCATGATAAATGTTGGTATCAAGAACAGACCGCCCCACAAGTCGTAGTCGAAGTTGGTTGCCTGGAAGCATGTCGAGGTGATGATAGAAGTGACGTGGAACAAAGATGTTCTGAATCTGTTTTCAAAGCCTTCAGGATAAGAATGTTCCTGTGTTAAGACGGTATCAAGTCTTGGAGCGAAGTAGAACAAAGCAATAAATATCGATGTCAAAAGAATGACAGCACCTAGATACCAACGCAGTTCCTCATTATCTCTGAAAAGCTTGCCTTGTCCTGTGAAAAGAAAATAATATAATGAGAAGTTGATACCAGATGCGAACATAAATACCGAAGCCACATACTCAATATAAGAAGAGTTGAAGTAGCTGATACTTGCCTGGTGCGTGCTGAAGCCACCACTCGACATCGTTGTCATGGCATGGCACACAGCATCGAAGGTATTCATCGGTCCGAGCCAGTACATGAAACCACACAATATCGTGAGAATGATGTAAATACCCAGAAGCTTGCGAGCAGTCATCATCATCTTGGGATGAAGTTTCTTTATGCCGATTCCCGACATCTCGGCTGAGAACATCATGACTTTGTTAGAAGAACGATTCAAGGCAGGCATAATAGCAAGGAACAACACAATGATACCCAAGCCGCCGAGCCATTGCATTATGCTTCTCCAGAACAATATTCCATGTGGCTGCTCGTCGATGTTATTCAAGAGTGTGGAGCCTGTGGTGGTAAATCCCGACATGGCCTCGAAGAAAGCATCGGTGACGGTACGCACTGTTCCATTGAGTAGGAAAGGTAGCATACCAAACAAAGCGAACACAACCCATGTTAATGTGACTATGATGAAAGAATCTTTGATTTCAAAGTTCTCGATTTCATGCTTGCTTCGTCCAGATTTCCTTCCTGCTGAAATCAAAATGAATCCGGATATTGCTGTGAGGATTGTTGAGACTGTTAATGCCAAGACATCACCGTCGCCGCATCTATAGAAATATAATAAAGCGACTAAGGATGCCAGCAACATAAACGCTGCCTCGAACAACAAAAACAAGCCAATAATCCTTACTTTCATCTATAAAAATTTTGAGCGGTAAAATTACAATTTTTTTTATTCTTTCAATATCTTGTCCCACTATTATTTTTCAAGCTGAACGACACTCATTTCATTTAAACATTTTCATCAATTATATGTTTAAAGATAGTGTTTCATCGAACATATTTTCATGTTCATTGAGCAGTAAAAAAAACATATTGAATTTATATTATTTTTTATTGAAACAGGCTATTTTTTTAGTAATAAATTCAATAAAATTTCGTTCCTTTGCAGTCTAGAAAAAACACCATTTTATTTACAAAAAAATAATATCAAATATTTTATAAAATGTTAAAACTCAATCATTTATTATTCACAATCATTTTATGTGTCTCTGGCATGGCTATGCATGCTCAAGAGAAGATTACGTTAAATGAGGCGATAGAGATTGCGTTATCTGAAAGTAACACAATTAAAATTGCCGACATGACAATCGAAAAAACTGGTTATGCGAAGAAAGGAGCCTACGCTGCTTTGTATCCAAACATCAGTGCAAATGGCAGTTATCAAAGGACTTTGAAGAAACAAGTCATGGCGATGGAAATGGGCGGACAAGCTATGGAAATAGAAGTCGGTATGAGCAACAACGTGTCAGCTGGCATTACAGCTGCGATGCCACTCGTCAATGCACAGTTATGGCAAAGCCTGAAGCTCTCAGCTTTAGACGTAGAGTTAGCAATCGAACAAGCACGTTCTTCAAGAATCTCAATGGTGTCACAAGTGAAACAAGCATTCTATTCAGTCCTTTTAGCAAAGGAAGCTTACAATGTTTACAAAGAAGTTTATGACAATGCTCAAAAGAACTTCGAAGACATCGAGAAAAAATATAATGTCGGCAAGGCATCAGAATTTGAATATTTAAGAGCTAAGGTTAACGTCAATAATGCAGAGCCTGAAGTGTTCAGCGCAGAAAACACAGTGACATTAGCGATATGGCAGCTCAAAGCTATCATGGGCATCGACCTCGCAACAGAACTCGACGTTGAAGGTTCTTTGTCTGATTATTCAAACGAGATGGTAGCTTCAATAGCATCTAGCGACAACGTCAGTTTCGAAAACAACACCAACTTATTGCAACTTCAATTGCAAGATGAGATGTTGAGCAGAACTATCAAGATGACCAAATTCCAATACATCCCTACCCTTTCAGCTCAGTTCTCATACAACTACATGGCATTGGGTAACACTTTCGACATGAACTGGAATCCTTATTCTATGGTCGCGTTAAGTCTTAACATACCAATCTTCGATGGTTTCTTGAAACGCAATAATATCAGACAATATCAAAAGACACAAGATATTTTAAGACTTAATATCGAAGACGTAGAACGTAATTTGAACATCGCTTTGGAAAATTACCGTAACGAGATGAACACCAGTGTCAAGAGATATACTGCTGCAGAAGCTACATTAGAAATGGCACAGAAAAGTTACGACATCTCACAAAAGATGTATGAAGTCGGTAAAGCTACTTTAGTTGAACTCAACGATGCACAATTGGCATTGACACAAGCTCAGCTCAATATGAATCAAGCCATATTCCAATATATGACAAACAAAGCAGCCATCGACGAACTCATGGGCGTTGAATATGTAACAGAAGAAAACAAATAAGATAATCAATAAAATACGAAATAGAAAATGAGACGTTTTAATTCAATTTTAGTTCTTTCATCAGCTTTGATAATGGCTTCATGCGGAAAGACAAGCAACCAACAAGCTCCTGTTGTCATTGATGAAACACCAAAGGTAACAGTGACAAAAGTTTATGCAGAGAATGTTCCACAATTAAGCACCTATCCAACAACAGTTGAAGCTGAAGTCATTAACAACATCACTCCACAGTCAGCATCACGTATCAACGAAATCTTCGTTGAAATCGGCGATCACGTAAAAGCAGGACAGACACTTGCTACTATGGATGCTATCAACTTAGAGAAATTAAGACTTCAAATACAAAACGACTCCATTGAATATGGCCGTACAAAAGAATTATACGAAATCGGTGCTGTGTCACAAGCCAACTACGAAGCCATGACACTCGCTTATGAAGTATCAAAGAAGACATATTCAAACTTATTGGAAAACACAATCTTGACAAGTCCTATCTCAGGTATCGTCACAGCACGCAACTACGATGAAGGTGACATGTATGCTATGGCACAACCTCTTTTCGTAGTACAAAACATCACACCTGTCAAGATGTTGATAAACATCAGCGAAAGCAATTATTCAAAAGTAAGCAAAGGCATGGAAGTTGAATTAGTCGCTGACGCATTCCCTGGCGAAGTGTTCAAAGGCAAAGTCAATTTAGTATATCCAACAATCGACCCACGTTCACACACATTCCCTGTTGAAATCATCGTTGACAACAAGAACGAGAAATTACGTCCTGGTATGTTCACACGCGTTACCGTCAACTACGGCAACAACTATCGCGTTGTAGTTCCTGACAATGCCGTTCTCAAACAAGTAGGCGCTGACGACAGATATGTTTATGTATTGAACGAAGACAACACTGTAAGCTACACTCCAGTTAAGTTAGGCATCAGAATGGGCAACAGATACGAAATCATCAGCGGATTGGACGATGGCGCAACAGTAGTGACAAGCGGACAAACAAGACTTAAAAACAACATTAAGGTTGACATCGTAAAATAATATAAGAAATGAGTTTATATAGAACATCCGTAAATAAGCCTGTCACAGTAGCCCTTATCTTTATAACAGTGGCTATCTTGGGTGTATTCTCTCTCACCAAATTGTCGACGAACCTCTTCCCTGACATGGGCGAGAACACCATCATCGTTGTGACATCATATTCAGGCGCAAGTGCCGCCGACATCGAGACTAACGTCACCAAGCCTTTAGAGAACACTCTCAACAGTGTTAGTAACTTAAAACACATGTCTTCCACATCAAAGGAAAACATCTCTGTCATCTCATTGGAATTTGAATACGGCATCGACATCACCGAGGCTACCAATGACGTACGCGACAAGTTAGACATGGTAGCACAGGCTCTCCCTGACGCTGTCAGCACTCCTACTATCTTCAAGTTCAGTATGGAAGACATGCCTATCATGTTGTTGTCAGCCACTGCAGAAGAAAGCCTCAGCGGTCTCGACAAGATATTGGACGACAAGGTCGCGACTCCATTGGCACGTGTCAACGGCGTGGGTACTATCTCAGTATCTGGTGCTCCTAAACGTGAGATACAGGTCTTCGTAGATCCAGATAAATTGGCAGCCTACGGCATCACAGTAGAATCTATATCTTCAACATTAGCATACGAAAACCGTAACACACCTGCTGGTACTATCGACATCGGTTCTAACACCTACTCCGTCAGAGTGGAGAAAGAATTCAAGTCGGCAGAAGAGATGCTCGACGTCATCGTTGGCGCATCAGCAACAGGAGCTCCGGTATACCTCAGAGACGTAGCTAAAGTAAATGACGGAGAACAAGAACGTCTTCAAAAAGTATTCAGCAACGGAAAACAAGGTGCTATGATTACCATCCAAAAACAAACCGATGCTAATACCGTTCAAGTCATCAAAGGCATAAAGAAAGAACTCAAGAAAATTGAGAAGACTCTCCCTTCTGACATCAAAATCAATATCATCATCGATGGTTCAACAAACATCATCGACACCATCAACTCATTGAAAGATACTATCATGACAACATTCTTGTTGGTTATGGCAGTGGTATTTATCTTCCTCGGCAGATGGAGAGCAACAGTCATCATCGTGCTTTCAATCCCAATTTCATTGGTAGCATCTGTCATCTATCTCTTCGCTACTGGCAACACACTCAACATCATCTCTATGAGTGCTTTGACAATCGCCATCGGTATGGTTGTTGACGACGCTATCGTTGTTTTGGAAAACATCGCCTCACACATCGACCGCGGTGCCAAACCAAAAGAAGCTGCTGTTCACGCAACACAAGAAGTTTCTATCTCCGTTATCGCTTCAACATTGACAATGCTCGCAGTGTTCTTGCCATTGACAATGGTTGACGGTATCATCGGTATCTTCTTCAAACAATTGGGATGGATAGTAAGTATCATCATGATTGTCTCAACATCTGCAGCTTTGACACTCGTTCCAATGATGTGTTCAAGAATGTTGAAACAAAATCCTAGAAGCCACAGATGGCATGCTATATTATTCACACCTATTAATAAAGGTCTCGACGCACTCAGCAGAGGCTATGGTCGTCTCATCAACTGGGCTGTTACACATCGTAAGACTGTTGTGTTCATCGCTCTCATTATGTTTATCGCAACAATAGCACTGACAATGCCAGGCATGAAGACAGGCTTCCTCCCTTCTATGGACCAAGGCCGTCTCTCTGTAAGCATCGAACTTCCAGTAGGTACTGGTGAACAGATAACAGGACAGCTCGCAAAAGAATTACACGATAAATACAGAGCTGAGATTCCTGAAATCAGAATGTTGAACTACAACTACGGCGTAGCTGACGAAGACAATGCCTTCGCTTCTATGAACAACAACGGTACTCATATCATCTCCATGAACATCGACTTGGGAAGAAAAACCGAACGTAGCAGAAGTACAGAAGACATCGCTGAATATATCCGTAGAGACTTAAGCAACAACAGTATCATCAAGAAATACAATGTAGGTTCAGGTGCTGGTATGGGTGGAGCAACAACATTAAAGCTCGAAATCTACGGTTACGACTTCAACAATTCCGATAAAATCGCACTCGCTCTTAAAGACAGCCTCTTCAACACACCTCAATTCTCACAAGTGCTTGTCAGCCGCGACGAATATACACCAGAATATTACGTAGACTTCGATCGTGAGAAGTTAAAACTCAACGGCATCGACATCACAACAGCATCAACAATGGTAAGAAACCGTATCAATGGTTCTATCATGACATTCTTCCGTGAAGACGGCGACGAATATAACATCCGTGTTCGTTACGCTCCAGAGTTCCGTCAAAGCATAGACGATATCGAAAACATCATACTCTATGGCTCACAAGGACAAAGCATCAGAGTTAAAGACGTGGCTAAAGTCGTCGATGGCATGACACCTCCAAAAATCGAACGTAAAGACCGTGAACGTGTTGTGACAATCACAGGTATCGTTGCTAAAGGTTATGCTTTGAGTGATGCTGTCGCCGTAGCACAACAATACATCGAAAAAGCAGAAATACCATCAGAGTTCTTGGTTAAGATTGGCGGTGACTACGAAAACCAACAAGACTCATTCTCAGGATTGTTCCTCTTGTTATTATTGATTGTCATCTTGGTTTATGTCGTTATGGCATCACAGTTCGAGTCATTGCTCGACCCATTCGTCATCATGTTCTCTGTGCCTTTTGCTATCATCGGCGTTCTCATCGGCATCACAGTACACGGCATAACATTAGACGTCATGGCATTGATTGGTATCTTGATTCTCGTTGGTATCGTTGTTAAGAACGGTATCGTTCTCATCGACTACGCTATCTTATGTCACGACAGAGGCATGGACATCAACACCGCTGTGACAACAGCTTCACAACAACGTTTGCGTCCTATCTTAATGACAACATTGACAACAGTTCTCGGTATGATTCCTATGGCTATAGGTTCTGGCGAAGGAGCTGAGATGTGGAACGGCTTGGGTATCACAGTAGCATGGGGTCTCTCTGTTTCAACACTGATTACCCTCATCCTCATCCCTACCCTCTACGCTGCATTCGTTGACAGAAGAGAAAGACGTAAAGCTCGTAAGTCAGTTCTTAATGCATAATTTAAAAATTCACATTAGCAAAAATAATTATCATGACTGGAATTTTCATAGCATATAATCAAGCTTATTATACAGAGGTAATTGAGTTGTTGGAGAAGAACAACAGCAAAGGATTCACCAGATGGAATGAAATCAATGGAAGAGGCAGCCGCGGTGGTGAGCCACACTTGGGAAACCACACATGGCCTACTTTCAACGACGCCATCTTGACCTTCGTTGAAGACGAATTCGTTGACAACATCTTGAATGACCTCCACGAGCTTGACCTCATAACAGAGAAGCTCGGACTGAGAGCCTTCAGCTGGAAAATAGAAAAAACTATTTGAGAAATTCAGAAACTCAAAATCTCAAAAATTCAAAAACTCAGAATTGAAAAGTTCTGAGTTTTTTTTTGAACTTTGAACCACAAACTCCTAATTAAAAAAGTCCGAATAGCTATTACCTCCGGTTTATACAACAGAATATCAAACACTTACCCCCCCCGAAAATTTTCAAAAACACTTGCTTTTTTGAAATAAAATTATAAACTTTGGGGCAGAATTTGGAGTGAGGAATTGAAAACGGAAAACTGAAAATGGAAAATTAATTTTCAACTTTCAATTTTCATTTTAAAAAGTCTGTTGTCTGTAGTCTGTTAACTTTAAAAAAAATAAAACTATGAAAACATTAAAAAAATTATCAGCAATTGCAATCTTTTCTTTTGCAGTATTATTGTCGTCTTGCGATCCTGGTTATGACGACACTTACAAAGTAAGAAACGGTCTTGATAGAGATATCAAATTAACACAAGGAAGGATCTATGGAACAAATGAAAAAGTAAGACCTTCCGATACAATAATAATTAAACCTGATGAAACAAAGGTTGTATATCATGAGGGCGGAATAGGTTTTTCTCCATTTGATGGTATAGTTCAAGATATCGACTATATTCTTTACAATCAGAACGACTACCCATACCCATACATCATTTTTGACGACAGCATTGATTATAAAATATATGATTATAGCAATGAAGGAATAATAAAGACATTTGAAAAATCCTTCTTCAAGAAATCTTGTTGGGAAATATTATCAAGAAACAAAAATGATAATGTACACGAAGTTCTTTATACCATAACAGAAGAAGACTATCAGAATGCTGTCGTTTTGTATGGATATAAGCCTGTCCCTATTGAAATAAATGGATTTTCAGTTTCCGAATGTCTCGAAAAAGATCGTGGACTAATGTTTGACAATGATACTATTTATGCTGTTGCAATAAATGACAATAGTCTTAAGATAAGAACCACTGGTACTTATTTCAATTGCTGCTCCGAAGAATTCTGGGAAGAAGTATCTGTAGAAGGAAATAAAATCCGTGTATATATGTTTGAAGACGACAAGGAAGCATGCGACTGCGTATGTCCTACTAGCGTTGAGTTTGTCTTGGATAATTTGCAATTGGGACAGACATATAATATTGTTCTATCAAAAAATCTTTATGGTGGATATTTCAGTTTTGAAGTCGTCTTTGAAAGAGATACTGATTTGATGTTTATAAAGACATTCTAGCTATAAAGCGAAGCAACTGCCCCTAACTAAAAAAATCTTTAGCCATTAGCCTTTTGTCTTTAGCCTTTTCTTATCTTTGTCGTATGAAGAAAAATCGACGCCAATATGAGAATCGCGTGAAGCAAAACGCGATAATAATATTCCTCCTTGCAGTATCGCTCTGCGGCGGCATGATTTACTATATCATTAACGCTAAACAATCTATCAACGAACAAAGAGATTTAATAAAAAAGAACGAGGAAGTGCTAAGCCTCACAAACAGCTTCATAGAGAAAATCAACAAGGCTCAGTCATACGCCAACTTATACACACTATCTGGCAATGCCAAACATCTTGATAATTTCCATATCATAACATCTGAAATTCCTAAACTGAAAAATTCTATAACAAACCTCTGTGACGAAGACTTCAACACTAAGACATTGAACGACATCATCGCTCTGCTCCAGAAAAAAGAA
>JAZRNQ010000031.1:0-21925 GCA_045648285.1 Bacteroidales bacterium
CAAAGATAAACAAAACTATCACCTTTACCAACTTTACACCGCCACTTTTTTTGTTTTACACCGCCATTTTTTTATTTTACACCGCCATTTATGTTGTCGACGTATTCAATATGCGATACGTTCACGCTAAAATAACTCCAATTCTCCATTCGCTGCGCCTCGTGTTCTTCCTAAGTGTCTGTAGGCGAACTCTGTCGCTTCGCGTCCGCGTGGTGTTCTCATGAGGTAGCCTTCTTGTATCAAGAAAGGTTCATACACTTCTTCTATTGTTCCTGCTTCTTCACCGACGGCTGTCGCGATGGTGTTAAGGCCTACTGGACCTCCTTTGAATTTATCTATTATTGTCGATAAGATACGGTTGTCCATATCGTCGAGGCCGTGTTGGTCGACGTTAAGAGCTTTGAGTCCGATGCGTGCGATGTCGAGAGTTATCGTTCCGTTGCCTTGTATTTGTGCGAAGTCTCTGACGCGCCGCAGCAGGAGATTTGCTATACGAGGAGTTCCGCGGCTGCGGCGCGCGATTTCGAATGCTGCTTCATGTTCGATAGGAACACGTAATATTGAAGCTGAGCGTTTTATGATGTTTGATAATGTTGTCGCGTTATAATATTCAAGTCTCATATTGATGCCGAAGCGAGCGCGCAGTGGTGCGGTGAGCAAACCAGAGCGTGTGGTGGCACCGATGAGAGTGAACGGGTTAAGAGCAATCTGTACCGAACGAGCGTTAGGTCCGCTTTCAATCATGATGTCGATGCGGTAGTCTTCCATAGCGGAATACAGATATTCCTCTACTATCGGGCTGAGACGGTGGATTTCGTCGATGAAGAGAACGTCGTTTTTCTCCAGACTTGTGAGAAGTCCTGCGAGGTTGCCTGGCTTGTCCAAAACTGGACCTGAAGTCATCTTCATACCGACACCGAGTTCGTTGGCGATGATATGAGATAAAGTGGTCTTGCCTAAGCCCGGAGGACCATGAAGAAGGACGTGGTCTAACGACTCACCTCTTTGTACTGCAGCACGTGTGAAGATGAGGAGATTCTCAACGACTTGCTCCTGTCCTGCGAAGTTCTCGAAAGCCTCGGGACGCAAGGCGCGTTCTATCTCTAACTCTTGCTTGCTGAATGACTTGCCGTATGCATCTAAATTCTCGTTCATAAAAAATACTTATGTCACAAAATTACATAAAATTTGTGGTTCTTGATATTATTTTTTTATCTATCTTAGCAGAAAATTATACAAAAAAATGAAATTATTTTTGACGACATTATTGTGCGTTGTTTCAATGTGTTGCTTCTCACAAGATGAAGGTTATGTCATTATAGAGCAGGATCAGCGAATCGAGCAGTTGATTCAAAGACAAAAGGAAATACACGCAGCAGATAGCACCATCGATGGTTATAGAATTCAGATTTTCATGGAGTCGGGAAACGATGCCGTTGAACATGCTAATTTGGTTATAGAAGAGTTTAAGTTGAAATATCCTGAGATGCCGATATATCTCGTCTTCGGTCAGCCTTATTACAGACTTAGAGTCGGAGATTTCAGAACTCGATTAGAAGCTGAAAATGTTTTCCAGACCTTAAGCAAAGATTATAAAAAAGCATTCATAACATCAGATAGAATACAACTGCCTTATAATGTCTTTTGTGACCCTAACTTAGATGATGAGGAATTGTATGATGACTTGGATTCTATTCCTAATGACACTATTGACACAATCATAAATACTTGGTAAATAAGTGTATGTGTGGAAAATGTGTCTATTGATGTTAATGAAATACTAATATCTGACAAAATGCGTTTGTGCTAAATATAGGAATGGTTTTTGATTTGAAGCCTTAAAATTTTTGTTATGGAAAATGAAGAAATAAATAAACAGATGGAGGAGCTGTTTCGTCTTTTTAAAAAGATGATGGAAAAGTATCCGCCAGATTCAATGCCGGGTATCGATAAGGCTCAAGCTGAACAACTTAAAATGATGTTGTCTAATTATGACAGCATGAAAGTCAGTTTCTCTTCCGATATGTTCGGATTCTTCGATGAAGAAACAACAAAGAAAATACTTGCTAAACTGATATCGCAGCTTCGTGAACAATTAGGTGAGGATGCAGAGGAGGTGGTTGAAAAAGTGTCTCTCGTAGAACAGAAAGAAAAAGAGTTTGAGCAGCTGCCAACACAAGACAGATACATAGCACTCCTCGATGCGATAGACGCAGAACTTAAAACACCGAATCTCTCTATGGAAAAGATTGATGAGTTGTTGGATAAAAGAAAAGAAATTCAAGACTTTATTTCAAAACAGTTAAATAGTTAAATATCAATATATGAAAAAAACTTCTTTATTATTAGTCATGTTGTTCTTGTTCGCTTCATTAGCACAAGCTCAACTTATATCAGAAAGAACACAAGGAAAAGTGATAATCGGAGCTGACATCTTCACCGATTTAGCCACTGGCCCTAAATATGAAAACTTCGACTTACGTGCAATAAACCAAGGCGTTAGCGTGTATTCGATGTTTAACTTCCAATTCGATAACTCACCTCACTCTGCTTCTGTGGGTGTCGGATATACTGGCCACAACTACTACATGAAAGGTGCTTATCTCAGAAAACCTTATCACGAAGTGACAGAGTTCATCGATGTGCCTCACGACTACAAAATCAGCAAGATTAACGTTAACTATGTCGATATTCCTATCGAAGTAAGCTTCAGAATAGCTGATAAATTTAAAATCACTCCTGGATTCAAATTCGGTCTTTTGGTAGGAGGAAAATCTAAGTTCGTCGGTGAATTGTTTGAAGATGACATTACATACAGACTTAAAGCCGGTAAGATAAATAACTTGGAAAAATATGTCTACTCTGTGACATTGCGTGCTGCTTACAGAAGCGTACATGTATTTATGTCATATCAGTTCTCGGATACTTTCAAGAACGGAGTCGGACCTTCTGTTAAACCATTTTCTATCGGTATCGGCGTAAGACCTTTCTAAATGAAAATTGAAAATTGAAAGTTGAAAATTGAAAGTTGAAAGTTAGAGATTCAATTTAAATCAGATTATATATTAATAGAGGTATAATAAATCCTACAGCGAATCCAGCGTAAATCTGTGAGTTGCTGTGGGATTTTAAGTATAGTCTAGCTGAACCAACAAGACCAGATAAAATGATACCTATTAATAAATAAGGTAAGAATATTTTTGCAGATATCGTCGTCATGATGAGTAGCATCGCGCTGAAGGCTCCCCAGCCAATTCCATGCATACTGATTTTCCACCAGAAGTTAATCCAGAAAACGATGACACAAAGGATTAAGTTGCATATCATGTAGAAGTTGTATAATGCAAGTGCGTGAATGCCGTTGAAGAAACGACTCGTGATGTATAGAAATACAACTACGAAAAAGATAGGTATAAATCTTTCTTCTCTCTTCTCCATAGTAAATGTTTCTATTGCCTTAATTCTTTTCAAGATAAGAAGTGATAATGCTGGCATGATGAATGTCGTTCCGAATATCACGGCGAGACATAATCCTACGTTGATAAACGACACCTGGCAAATGCCAGAAAGGATGAAAACCAAAAACATCCATGTCGGCAATAAGATAGGATGAAATATTATCGATATAAACTGAGCTAGCTTGTTCATGTGATGATTACATTTCTTTACGTAATCGTGCTACTGGGATGTCGAGTTGTTCGCGATATTTTGCGATGGTACGTCTTGCTATGTTGTAGCCTTTCTCTTTCAATATCTGTGTCAAGACATCGTCGGTCAGAGGCTTCGACTTATCTTCCTGGTCGATGCAGTCCATGAGTATCTTCTTGATTTCTCTAGTAGATACTTCTTCGCCTTCGTCGTTTGTCAACGACTCGCTGAAGAAACTCTTCAATGGAAATGTTCCGTAAGCAGTCTGTACGTATTTGCTGTTAGCCACACGAGATATTGTAGAGATGTCGAGGCCTACTTTTTCAGAAATATCTTTGAGAATCATTGGTCTGAGTTTTGTCTCATCGCCAGTGAGGAAATATTCTTTCTGATATTCCATGATAGCTTCCATGGTGACGTAAAGAGTGTTATGTCTTTGCTTGATGGCTTCGATGAACCACTTTGCGGAATCGATTTTGTTTTTGACAAAGCTGATGGCTTCCTTGTTGCTCTTATTGTTTTTCTGTTTGGAGAAGTCGTTTAGCATGTCGATATAATCCCTATTGACGTGAAGCTCTGGAGTGTTACGACTGTTAAGCGTCAGTTCCAGTT
Source organism: Bacteroidales bacterium (assembly GCA_045648285.1). Taxonomy (GTDB): domain Bacteria; phylum Bacteroidota; class Bacteroidia; order Bacteroidales; family F082; genus Limimorpha. The sequence continues at coordinate 4,261 of JAZRNQ010000031.1, forward strand.
TGCCGCAGTTGTTATAAATGGCGAAGTCAGGGACTACATAATTAGAACGTTGAGAACCGCCTACAGAGCCTCCGGGTTTAGGGTTGAGTTTAAGTATTTCTTTGAGAGCTGCACGGAACTGTCTTTCACTGATGCCGCTTTTCTTTATGATTTTATCATAATGTTTTTTTGTGAACTCGTTGAAATACTGTCTGATAATTATGATAGGAAGAGTGTAGTCGATGTCATCTTCGTTTTCTTCCTGCAGACGAAGCAGCTGTATGAGCAGACATTCTTGCAAGTTGGTTGCGCCGACGCCAGCAGGGTCGAACTCTTGTATGATATGAAGCACTTCCATCACTTCCTCTTCTGTTACGTCGAGGTTTTGTGTGAAAAGAAGGTCGTCCATGATGCCAGTGATAGGGCGGCTGAGATAGCCAGAATCGTCGAGGTTTCCGATGATGTATGTTCCTATCTTATATTTCTTGTCATCGAGTTTGCGATATCCAAGCTGTTGTATAAGAATGTCTTGAAAACTCTCCTCATCGGAAAGAGGAGCTTCATAATGTTCGTCGTCGCGACTGTGGTTATTGGCTTTCAGTTTATAAGCAGCAAGGTCGTCATCGTCGTCCTGCAGATAATCGTCGAAATCAGAGAATGGGTCATAATCATCCACATCAGAGTCAACGTCAATGTCTGAGTCAGTGTCTAAGTCAGAGTCTGTGTCAGTGTTGTTATCAGTGTCATCAAAAGACTCGCTCTCTTCGAGAGCAGGATTTTCTTCTATCTCCTCTTTGATGCGAGAGCTGAGTTCCATAGTAGGAATCTGCAACAGCTTCATCAGGAGAATCTGCTGTGGCGACAGCTTCTGCAGCATCTTTTGCGTCTGTGTCAGTCGTTGTGAGGACATGGAAGAAAATCCTAAATTTTATTTATATAACAAATTAATATTCACAATTCTTTGGTGTACGTGGGAATGCGATGACGTCGCGGATGTTGCCCATGCCAGTGATGAATAACATAAGACGTTCGAAACCGAGACCGTAACCTGAGTGAGGAACAGAACCGAAGCGGCGTGTGTCTAAGTACCATTCCATTGATTCTTTTGGAATACCGACTTCATCCATACGTTTCAATAATTTTTCGAGGTCTGTCTCACGTTCTGAACCGCCGATGATTTCACCGATGCCTGGGAATAAAACGTCCATAGCTCTAACAGTCTTGCCGTCTTCGTTTTGTTTCATATAGAACGCTTTGATTTCCATTGGGTAGTCAGTCAAGATGACAGGTCTCTTGAAGTGTTTTTCAACGAGATAACGTTCATGTTCTGATTGTAAGTCAACGCCCCAGCCTGTGACAGGATATTGGAACTTACCTTTCTTATTGTAGTTGCTGTTTCTGAGAATATCGATAGCTTCTGTATAAGTCAATCTTTGGAATGGGTTTTCTAAGATGAAGTGTAACTTCTCGATTAATTCCATTGATTTTTCTTCAGCTTTCTTGTTCTTTTCTTCTTCTTGGAGACGTTTGCTTAAGAATTGGAGGTCGTCCATGCAGTTGTCTAATGCATATTGAATCAAGAATTTAAGCATATCTTCTGCCAAGTCCATATTGTCGTTGATGTCGTAGAATGCCATTTCAGGTTCAATCATCCAGAACTCAGCGAGGTGGCGTGAAGTGTTTGAGTTTTCAGCGCGGAAAGTAGGACCGAAAGTGTAAATCTTACCTAATGCTGTTGCTGCGAGTTCGCCTTCGAGCTGACCAGATACTGTGAGGTTAGTTGCTTTGCCGAAGAAATCTTGTGAGAAGTCGATTTTACCTTCTTCAGTCTTTGGCAAGTTGTTGAGGTCTAATGTTGTTACTTGGAACATTTCGCCAGCGCCTTCGCAGTCTGATGCTGTGATGAGAGGAGTGTGGATGTTATAGAAGCCTCTTTCGTTGAAGAACTTATGGATTCCGAATACCATGCAGTGACGTAAACGCATGATTGCGCTGAAAGTGTTTGTACGGAAACGGAGGTGAGCTATTTCGCGTAAGAACTCGAGTGAGTGTTTCTTAGGTTGTAATGGATATTTGTCAGGATCAGCAGCGCCGATGAGTTCGATGCTTGTGACATTCATCTCAACGCTTTGTCCGCTACCTGCTGATTTTACTAAGTTACCTGTTGCTGAAACAGATGCGCCAGTGTGCATCAAAGCGAGGTTTTCTTCTGGAATGACGTTGAGGTCGATTACCAACTGGAGGTTATTGATAGTAGAACCATCGTTCAAAGCGATGAAAGCTACGTTTTTGCTGCCGCGTTTGTTACGCACCCAACCCTTGACATTTATCTCTTTGTCAAGCTCTTGCATTTGTAATGCATCTTTAATTTCTGTACGTTTCACTGTATATTTCTTTAAAGTTATTCTAAATTTATTTAACTCACAAAGATAGTAAAAAGTCTAAAGACAAAAGGCGAAAGGCGAAAGATTTTTCTTATTTTTGCAAAAAAAAGATGAGAGATAGTTTTGACATAAAAGGCTGGATTGAAAATCCTGATGAGCTTTTGCTTATTGCGGGTCCTTGCAGTGTGGAAAGTAAGGAGCAATTTTTTGATGTAGCGACAAAACTATCAGAGTTACACGAGGTTAAAATCTTAAGAGGCGGCATCTGGAAACCTCGCACTCGTCCTAACGGTTTTGAAGGAATAGGAGAGGAGGGATTGAAATGGATGCGTGAGGTTTCGCAGGAAACTAATGTTCCAATCATGACGGAAGTCGCTACTCCAGAACATGTGGAGCTAGCCTTGAAATATGGAATTGATGCTTTGTGGATTGGCGCGAGGACGACAGCGAATCCGTTTTCTATGCAACAACTCGCTGATGCTCTTCAAGGTGAAGATGTTCCTGTCTTTGTAAAAAATCCTATCGCCCCCGACTTAAAGCTCTGGATTGGAGCCTTTGAAAGATTGTCAGCATCTGGTTTAAGACATCTCGTTGCGATACATCGCGGCTTCCAAGATACCAACGCTGCTCCTTATCGCAACAACCCGCGCTGGGAAATTCCTATCGAATTACATCGTAAAAATCCTAATATACCGATAATAACGGATATAAGTCATATCTGCGGCTGTCGCGAGATATTGCAAACTACTGCGCAGAAGGCTCTCGACCTCGCGACAAACGGTCTCATGATAGAGTCGCATTGTAAGCCAGAAACGGCTCTCACCGATGCAGAACAACAAATCACGCCAAACGATTTGAAGTCGATGATTGATAATCTGGTGATACATAAAACGAAATCCAATAATGCTGACTTCCTTCTTCATGAGCTTAGAACTCAGATAGATAATATCGATAATGAGTTGTTGCAGCTACTCGCCAGAAGAAGCGACATTTCATCTAAAATTGGTGTCATAAAAAAAGAGAATAACCTCACCGTCCTTCAACTCGACAGATGGAACTCCATATTGTCCAATCATATCGAAAAAGGAAAGTCTCTAGGTCTTAATGAAAATCTTGTCAAAGAGATTTTTGAAATAATTCATAAAGACTCTATCGATAGACAGTTGTAGGAGTTAGAAACTAAATCCTATGCCTAAATTGACAGGAACGAAGCTTTCGTGGCTGTTGCTTTGATTGAACAAATCTACAAATCCTGCTCTGCCAAAGATTACTAAATCTTCGAAGCTAAAGACAGCCAAAGCATTGATGCCAAAAGGATTGTATGCAATGTTGTCTGAAACAGTATATTTGCCACCTTTTTCGAATTTAACCTTGGACTTCATCGCGAAACGCCATTCGAGTTCTGGACCGAAAGAGAATGCCATCGCTTTGTTGCCGATTCTCCATTTCAACAGAACGTTGACAGGTATGCGGAGACTCCAATAACGAAGATAACTTTTCTTGACACGTCCATCCATAATATTTCCCCAACCGTCAGGAGCTTCTTCCATGTCGCTGCCATAATAGAAATATGTACAATTATTGGAGTTGGTGCCAGGATGGTTATGAGTACCCAAAACGCAATTCAAATGATTATAAGTGTTTGATATTCCAAATGCAGATGTCAGACCAAATGTATTTTTCTTATTATGATATAATTTAACTTGAGAGAAATATAAGCCCCATTCAAATGAGTTGGACTTCAAAGGTATCATATCATGTCTGTTTGTTGGAGACAAAGTTGAATATGCGTAATATATTGTAGGATAAACTGGTTCAAAGTAACGAAATTTTAATTTTGGATTCTTATCTTCCTTGTCATCTTTTATAAAAGTCGGATTGATAGGAATATTTATTGTAACATTCCTAGCTTCGCTTTTGCTCGCTACATTGTTTTCGTAGCGGCTTTCGTAATATGGATTTTTCTCAAATTCACCGTCTTCAGTGACAGAATATACGTTAATTTTCAACCCATTAAAACTATCAACAATCTTTACCTTATTGTTGTTGATAAGAACCTCAACATTATTGCTATTGGTAATTATTACAGTGTCGTTTTTTGTTTCTTGAGAAAAGGCATTCACGACCAAAGCCAATAACATCGAAACTAATACTATCTTTTTCATATCATTAAATTTTTAAATCATTTTCTATTCATTTCTCAATCCAAATTCAAGGTCACCATATTGCATATCTATTCTCACATGGTGACTGTCGTTGCATCCATTGTAATGTCCAATTATTTTTGTTTCATCATCTTTTTTGATATATTTTATCGCAGTGTCTTCAAGAAAATCACATTCTACATCAGCATGTAGGGCCGAAATGTTATATGAAAATTTATGATTTTCGCTGAATATGATATTGGCATCGGAGTAAGTTGTCTTTATGTCAATAAGTTCAAAATCATGAGACACCTTGTTTATCTCGATGTCACCATAACTTGAAGTGAAGCTGAAATTCTTTAATAGATAATCTATTTCAACATCACTGTATGTGCCGTCAATTGTCAATGCTTTAACATTTTTCAAGTAGGTGTCAGAATATTGTATTTTAAGATACGCATTATCAATATCAGAACACGAGATGTCAGAATATTGTGAATTACATTTCAATGATTTTATGTTGCCGAACTTTGCGTCACCATATTTCAAATTGACATTGATTTCATTTCCGGTATTGATACGAATATTACCATAAGCAATTTTAGCATCAACTTTCTCTGCATGTTTAATTTTTATATTGCCATAAGTGACATCTATCTTATTGTCAGTTGACAAGCTGTCTATTGATAAATTTCCGTAGTCAAGGTCCAGGTTAAGATGTCTGCTAAGTTTGTCAATACTGATATCGCCATAAGAATTATCTATCGAAAGCACAATATGATGTGGTATCATGATATAATAATCAATTTGAAACTCAATGTTATTTATCTTATTTGGAATGATTGTCTTTGCCACAACTTTTTTGTCGGATTTATAATTTTCAAATTCAATATCTATTTGACGCAACAGATTTTCTGCTTTTTCCTCTTTGTTAGATTTAGTTACGATTTCTACATGAAAGCCGATGTGACTCTCATTCCATGTTGAAATTTCATAGTCGCAATATTTGCCATATAGACTAAGAACGTAACCTTCGCCAGCATTAAAGTTGGCATCAATGGTTCTCTTTTTGGTATATTTGTAATTGTTTTTAAAACCGTTTGAATCTTCGGCAAAAGCTAACGAGGCTACAGAACACAGCAGCAATGCAAATACGATTTTAGTTGATAGCCAACGGCTAATACTTCTAGTTATAGTTCTCATAGTCATTCCTCCTTATTTTTGTTGAGTTTTATATATATCGAATTTAACGCCTGCAATTGATTGTTGAAAATCTGAGATGTTATAGAGAGTTGTTTTTCTTCAGGCAAAGGAGCTATTTCTGCGAAGATGTCGGAAGTGTTATCAATGCTTTCTATCAGCATATTGATTTCCTTTCTTGTAGAATCATCTACATTATCTAAGATGTTTTCAAGCAATAGAATAGTGTTATCCAACTGTTGTTCGTACAATATTCTCATCTCGGCGACTTTTCCATTTTCATTATAATTATACAAAAATGGCTGTATATTATCTTGATTGTTAAGTAATAGGAATATAAGTATGGCAGCTGCCGCTGAAGATATGCCAATCCAGATACGTCTCATTCTTGATGAAGCTACATTATGAGTTTGCAGCTTTCTTGCAAAACGATTCTGATGTCCGTCAGGAAGGCTGGACATGAATTTCTCTTTGTTATTTTTTATTAACTTTTCCATACTAAAAACTATTTTTTAGACATCTTAATACCAAAAGCCAACTCTTTCTTCAGTTTTTCCTTTGCCCTGAAATATTGTGACCTGACCGATGACGGCTTGATGTTTAACAATTCAGCAATGTCGACAAAATCAAGCTCATCAACAAGATGAAGATATAAAACCATTCTGTATCCATCAGGAAGCATATCTATTTTTTCTTTTATTAGATTTATAGAAAATGAAGGCTCATCGTCATCTTCTTCATGATAATCGATAGCTTCATGTTCTATTTCGGTAAAGAAAGGTGTTTTGCTATGTTTGCGATACCAGTCGATGCTTTTGTTGACAGCTATCTTTTTTACAAAAGAAATGAATTCTTTTTCTGTTCCGATAAAACTGTCGAGATTGTCGAATGCTTTTAAGATGGAGTCTTGCATTATCTCTTCAGCATCGAATTCATTCATCACGATATGGAGGCTTGCGTTATAGACTGGCATTGCGCAGATGTTGTATAACTCCATCATTGCCTTGGAGTTATTCCGCCTGCAGTTTTTTAACAAATCTTCAAACCTCGACATGTTTCTTGTGTTTTACACTTATTTAACGTAGCATTTGAAAATTTGCTGCATGAAATTTTAAACTTTTTTTAATTTTTTTTACTCCTCGCTGAACATCACCGCTCTATTCAGAAGCTGGTTAAATTCCAGTGAAGTCTTGAACTCTTCCAAAGCCCATTCTATCAAGTTGTCGCTATAAAGCATTCCTTCTGGAAGTGTCTGAACCAGATTGTATTGTTTCAGTCTGAGAAGATAATCGTAAGGACTGTCTTTAGGAAAATCTTTAGGTGTTTTGCTGAGACTGCATGATGTGTCTAAGGTGAAGTTCTTGGCTTTCTCTATTGCCTTTTCAAATGTAGCACCATCGTAACAGATGTCTTCTCTTATGTTTTTAAGAGCGTTTTTATCTGGATTCCACAAACCTGTGAACAGACCGTTGCAGCCGAGATATTCTGCCTCGTCACCTTCAAAGTGCAGATAATATCCAGCGAGTCCCGACTTCTTGCCATTAGGACAGACGTAAATTCCCATGTGTGTTTTGTAAGGACGTTTGTCGGGCGAGAAACGTATGTCGCGATAGATGCGATAGGTGCAGTCGCTCACACTGAGGTTCTTTACGGAAGAATCGAATTTAGAGATACCATCGATAAGTTCGACGGTCATATTATTAATACGTTCCTGCGCTTTGAGATACAGATTCTTATTTTCCTGAAACCAAGGGCGATTGTTGTTAAGCAACACGCCATTGAGAAATGTCATTACGTCTTTCATAAAAAAAACTATCTTTTGTGCAAAGATAGTTTTTTTTGAAATTCAGAAACTCAGAAATTCAAAACTTCAAAATCTTCTGATATTCTGAGTTTTTGAAATTTTGAGATTTTGAATTTTTATTAAAACTCCACTGTTTTAACTTCAGTCTGTGGAACGAAGTCGAAAGGCTCGTATTTGAGAAGTTGCATAGCGGCGAATTTCTTGTCCTTTGAATGGATGACATAAAGTTGCACATTTCCTTCGTCAACTCTCTTGAACTTCTCGATAGATTTATAATCAGCGTTGTCGATAGCGTTCTTAAGGTTATAGAAATCGGCAGTGTCGAAATAAAGCTGACGTTTGACTATAGGTGAGTTAGTCTTAGTATAGACTTCGCTGTTAATCTTGGCAATCATCAAGAATAAAGCAAAAGCTACTATAGCTATGCCAAAGAAAATCATTGATGATGAAATCATATTGCTTTCGATATTGCCAGAATATATAAACAAGAAGCAACCCAAGCCTGTTAAAACAAGACTTAATAATAATGATGTTACGCTAAATTTTTTTTCGATTAATTCTAATTGTGTATTTTGAATATTGTTTGTCATGATTTTTGAATTTAATTGTTAATGATATAAGACAACGGACTACAGTCAACAGACTACAGACCTAGGTAAAAAGTCGCAAAGTCGCAGAGTCACAAAGTCGCAGAATCGCAAAGCTCTTTGAGTCTTTGAGTCTTTGAGACTTAAATGATAAGGTGTCTTACGATAACAATTAAATCTTCCTTAGATGACAAAGGAAAGGAGTGTTTTACGTTGTAGTTTTTGGTTGGATGTACTTCTGAAGAGAAGCGTTTTAGGAGAATGTTGTTTATTAGATTTTGTTGTGTTTTCTTCTGTGAAGAGATGAGGCGGAATGACGGTAAGGGAAGTGAGTTCTGCAATTCCGGAACGATGGTCTTGTCGGAAGCAGCATCAAAAATTAGCTCGATGTCCGACTGCTGACTATCAACAATGCAAGCTTCTTCCGTTTCATAAACTTTAACAAAAGAAGAAACGTCAGCTTTAGCCGAGAAAGCCAGCGCGATAAACAATAGCGATAATATCGTTAAAATATGTCTCTTCATATCGTTAAAATGATGTTACAAAGATAACACTTTTTCTGCGATTTTGTTGCATTTTTTTTAAAGTCTCAGAGTCTCAGAGTTCTTTGCGTCTTTGCGTCTCTGCGACTTTAAGACTTTACAAACCCAAAGCTCCATCTCTGACCTTTGAAAGTCTTAGGGATATAGAGCCTGATTTCGTTATTACCTTTTTTAAGGTTTATCTTCACAGGCTCACGCATCCAGTAGAACTGCTCATCGGTATAAGGTATTTCTTCTTCTGGACGATGCCATGTGTTGTAGTGGAATTTATATTTCTCTGGTTCGTTCCATTGCTGTGAAGGGAAATATTCCTCTCCATTGACGAAAAGACGTCCGTTGTTTTCCCATTTTCCTTGTGGTCCTATGCCGCCGGAGATTCTATTGGAACGAGCAGCTGCTTCAAAGCCTACCCATGCTTCTATCGTTGCATCTTCTTCAGAATAAATCTCAGTGACAGCCCAGGCTGAGACAGTGTCACCTATATTAATACCATTAGCTCTGCAAAGGTCATCGACATCGACGCCACCGCCTCTCGCTTCTAACTCTATGCTGTCAGCTATGTTTATCTTCCACGTTGTTGCTGCATTAGGATTCCATCGCACGTCATGGTTTGAAAGCATATTGTCTTTATGATATGACATCTTATCTTCAAAAGCGACAAGCTCTTCCCAAGAACCTTCGCCGCCGTTCCAGAATCGTTCGGCGTAAGTCATCATGCCGTTAATCATACCGTTATGCAGAGCGATGCGTGTCTTGTCATCGACCCTTACGTCATTCCAGAGACATAATATTCCGCCGAGGGCGTTTGTGGTGTCTGGAATATCCTGCGCACAGGCTTTGTGTAGGAATACCTTATTAGTAAAATAGATAGGGTCGTAGTAGTTGAGATAACCCATGAAAGAATCCACATAACGACCGCCTTTTTTTGTGCTTGCCGCATTGGAGCCGGCAGCGGTGTTCCATATCTGACGAACAGTGGTGGAATCGGAAGGAAGTCCTGGGTCCCATGCTATCGCGATACGATTATGTCTTCTGCAAAGTTCTTCAGTAAACTTCATAAAACCTTTCGGGTCTGCGATATAGACCTCGTCTGAGCCTATGTGAAGATAAGGACATAAAGAAGTTGGAATCTCATTGCAAAATTCTTCGATACATTTTTCCAGAACCTTCATGCCTTCTTCTGAGTCCATGCTGAAACCGAAGGCGTTTCTGAAATATGCCGAATGTCCTGGCATATCAATCTCAGGCATCACAGTGATTCCACGTTCTTTGGCGTAGGCTATCAGCTCACGTATCTCATTGTAGGTATAAAACTTTCCGCAGTCACGACCTGGACGTTGATATTGTGGGTCATTAAGCTGTGGATAGACCTTACATTCTATTCTCCATGCTGGATTGTCGGTGAGATGCCAGTGGAAATAATTTATCTTATACAACGACATCAAATCTATCGTCTCTTTCAGCATCTCCAGAGTCTGGAAGTTACGACCTGTATCGTGCATAAAACCCCTGAAAGGATACGTCGACCAGTCGTGAATCTCCACATCAGGCACGCGACATTCTTTGTCTTGAAGCTGTGCTAAAGTCTGTCTTGCCCATGTTTCATTACCTTCTATGATAACATTGCCTTTTTCAATCTTAAGATAATATTCATCTTTATTTTGAGGTGACGTTAAATTGTCTGAGGTTTCATAAACTGTCACAGCATTGATTTTGTGTAGCTTGTCATTATGCACGACAAATTCTTTAGGCGTTGGAATGATATTTTCCTTTACAAAAACATCCTTTTTCACACATGAAAAAAGTGTGATGACAGCTAAAATCAAAGATAATATTTTCTTCATGACAAAACTTTTTTACAAATGTAACAAAATTATTAATGGACTTTAATTTCAATCACAAAATGTTGTAAATTTGCACGACTAAAAAAATAAGCAATGAAATTCAAATTTGACTTAAAAGAAATCATCAATTACGTAGCAACAAAGAAGTTCTGGGTTGAATTGTTCATTATGACAGTAGGAATGATAGTAACAGCATGCGCAGTTTATTATTTCCTCGTTCCTAGCAAACTCATCATCGGTACAATTTCAGGTCTTTCAATCGTTATCAGTGGAATTTGCGAGAAATTCTTCGGATTCCCTCTCAACGTATCTACAGTAATTTTTGTAATCAACGCAGTGCTGTTGATTTTGGCCTACATTCTTATCGACAAAGAATTTGGCATCAAGACTGTTTATACAGCTCTTATCTTAGGACCGCTAATCGGTGTCTTGGAAAAGTATTTTCCATACGAAAATTTCATTTCCACCACATCTGAAATCCCATCAATCATGGGTGACCTCTGGCTTGACCTCTGCTGCTTCGTATTATTATTAAGCTTGGCTCAGGCTGTATTGTTCAAGATTAACGCTTCTACTGGCGGTCTCGACATCTTGGCTAAGATTGTTAACAAATATTTGCACTTCGACATCGGTACATCAGTGTCAGTAGCTGGCTGGGTTATCTGCTGCACAGCTTTCATGATTAACGATGCTCGTTTGGTTATCATCGGTTTGATTGGTACATGGATTAACGGTTTGGTTGTTGACTACTTCACAGCTAGCTTCAACAGAAGAAAGAGAGTCAGCATCATCTCGAACCAACACGAAGAAATCAGACAATTCATCGTCAACGATATTTCTCGCGGTGTTACCATCTATAATGTAAAAGGTGGTTATAGCGGCGAAGATAAAGTGAAACTCGAAGTTCTTTTGTCAACAGACGAGTTCTCAGATTTGATGAAATATATCAATGATAACGAAATCAATGCTTTCATCACAGCTGGCAACGTAAGTGAGGTTTACGGTCTCTGGGGTGATAAGAACAGACGCAAAAGCATTCAAAAATAAAACACTAAGCCGCTGATAAAGCGGCTTTTTTTTTGTCCACGATTTTTTGTCCACGAATAAGCACTAATCGAACACTTAAACATTTCGTGAGGTTTAGTGAAATTTCGCGGATATCTTTTATCCACGAATAAACGCTAATTGAACACTAAAACTTTTCGTGAAATTTCGTGAAATTTCGCGGATATCTTTTTATCCACGAATAAACACTAATCCAACACTAAAATTTTCGTGAGAATTCGTGAAGTTTCGCGGATGTTTTATTTAGCAGACAAATACCTCCTCCAGATTTTCTTTAAGACTTTCTTCGTGTTGCCTTGTGGCTTGTCTGAATAATTCAAAGTCTTATCAAGATTCCATTTTCGTTCCATTGCATACCAACCTTCTTTAGGTGATTGCAAATCGTTTTCAAAGAAATACTCCCATCGTGGTAAGTAAAAATCCTTTAACATTCCGCTCCATGCTCTGTATGAATAATCACGTAAGCCTCCTTGGTTGGCATTGACTTCATCGCCCCATGTCGTTATCAGAGTACGAGCGTTATCGAGTTCTAGCCAATTCTTATCAGACTCCGTCGTTCCTTCCACCTCATCAGCGATAGCACGTGACATCTGCGTCCACTGACCTAACATAAAATTCTCGTTTGTGTTAAGCAATTTATCAATATCGTTTATCAAAGTTAAGAACATCTTGCATTTAGTGTCAAAGTCAGCGTCAGAGCTCTCATACGATTTCTTAATATCTTTTAACAGATTATAAGCATAATCCATCAAAGCCTGACGCGATATTTCAATCAAATCAAAATTATAATTCTCTCCCGATAAATCAGCTTTCAACAACAGACGAGCAGCTTCTCTGACATCATTTGGATTATAAAAAATTTCAGTACCTCCCCATGACGAGACTTTATCAACTGTAAGCGAAGGACGTGCGCATACTACTGCTTCGTGCGGACCTTGAAGTGATGTCTTGCAATCCAATGCCGAGTTTCGTAACAACTCCCATGCTTGTTGCGCATATTCGTTTTCCACGCCATAACGACTTATGGTATAATTACGCATCCACTCTTCGGCATCTGGTTTCTTTTCATGCCAAGGCAACTCGAACAAGATGTCATACAAAACAGGTACAGAACCAATAGCTTCTGGCGTTGCGCCTATGCCTTTGATGTTAGGATATGAATCTTTATTTTCAAAATAACCCTCGATTACACCATTGAAACGCCCCATAAAACCAGAGCGGCCTCCGAAGTTAGGAAGCATGCAATATACTGCCTCGTGGTCTTTATATTCATGAAAATGAGTGTGTGCTGTCGAGAAAAGGTCTAGTATTATCAAGTCACTTTTGTTTACTTGGTCGAGGACGTAATATTGTTCAGAATTCCACTGCCAATATTGAATCACCCATTTTTCATCGATGTCGTCATTGGCAGCAAACATAGCATCAGCGATGGCTTTATATGCAGACGCTACATCGATATCACTAGTATTCGCTCCTTCATGGAAAGGATCCATGCTATAATATTTCGATGTTCCCATCACCTCAGCAAGCACTTTGTAATAGTTGGCAGCCATCGTCTTGAAATCGTCACTATTAGGATTTAAGATATGAGGTCGTGTGAATCCGCACCAGTAGCCTTGTGAGTTTGCCGATATCCCAGTCTTTTCGGTGAAGTCGCTAGGAACCATACCGCTAAATCCTGGAAGCACAGGCTGCATGCCGAGTTCGCGCATCCTATCGCATATCTTTTTTGCTAGAGAAGCCTGACGTTTGTACCACCAATCTGGATTAGGACCGCCCCATCCTTCGAGATTGTTCATTCCCCACCAAGCCTGAAAGCTAGGTCCTGCAATGAAGGCATTGGCTTCTTCGGAAGTGTAATTGTAATATTCTGTTAACAATTTTTTCCATACCACATCGAGGCCAACAATCTGCAGAGGCATATTGATTCCATGCAATGCCATCCAGTCGATTTCCTTTTCCCAACGTTCCCACGTCCAAGTTGACATAGAATATGAGAAAGTGCAATAATTTAAATAATAACGATAGTCAGCGGAACACTCACGACGTTCTTCTTTTTCAGGCAGAGGGAAATCATAATCCTCAATATTATCAATAGTCAGCTGACTCCAAGAGATATTGATATTAGCATAATGATTTAAATACCAATTGATGCCAGTTGTGATAGCTGAGATAGAATTGCCTTTAATACATGGCTTTCCGTCTTTCGAAGTAATTATAAAGGTATCTGGCTGTTGGGCAAGATTTTCATCTAAAATCGTAACTATCAACTGTTGACCGTTGTCTGTTGTCTGTTGACCTAAAATCCTATTCAGAAAATCTGTAACCGCTTCAGGATTTATAACTTCAGCCTTAACATCAAATGTTAATAAAAATAAACATATTAAATAAAGAAACAGTCTCTTCATAGTTCAACTCCTAACTAAACAGACAATACCTCATCCATTCTGATGTCATTATCTTCTGTCGGTACTTCATCGACGAGCTGAAAATCGAAGCAGATGCCAATACGTTTGACGTCGAGGTGTTTGCAGAGAAATCTGTCGTAGTAGCCTTTGCCTCTTCCTATGCGGTTACCATTTCTGTCGAAAGCGACACCTGGTACGATGATTAAGTCGTAGTCACCAGTATATTCCTCATTCTGTGGTTCTAAGATATTGAAGTCGCCGACAGCGAAGTCGGTGTCTTTTTTTAACTCAACGGGAATGATGTCATCACCTACGACGGTGGGGAGTATGATTCTCTTTTCGTTACGCCATTTCTCCAGGAAAGCATGAGTGTTGACTTCATCAGGAAGCGAGCTGTAAAGCATCACTATCTTAGCGTCGATAAATGATTTGTTGTTTTCTAATTTATTAAGAATCAACTGTGACTGTTCAAGCAGTTCTTCTTTAGAATGTTGTTTCTTTAATGCTTTTATTTGAGCTCTTAATTCTTTTTTATCCATTAATTTTATCTCCATTCCCAAAGTTAATTATGAATTATGCATTATGAATTATGAATTAATTAAATCTTTCACATTATTTATTTCCAGGAATGTTGTTCCTCCTTTTTCTCCGAAGCTGCCGCCTAGATGAGCTATTTTGTCATCCATATTGACGAAGCCTTCGTTGAGAAGCATATGCAAAGCCGCTACATATTGTTCGTGTAGCTCTTTCTTATCGTGTTGAAATATCGGTGTGATGCCGTAGCTTAGAGAAAGTTGTCTGACCAATTTCTCCTTATAACACAGAGCTATGACAGGGTTGGGACCACGATATGATGATAATATGCGTGCTGTCTTTCCTGTGTTAGCGTCTGTTATGATGCCTTTCACACCGAGTTGTTTGGTGGCTTGGATAGCATTTTTAGCAAGGAATTCAGTTATGTTACAGTTCTCGTGTAGAGGAATCTCGATGTCGTTTTCGTGCATCTTGTCTTTCTCCGCTTGTTCTGCGATAGATGCCATCATCTTCACGGCTTCGAGAGGGTATTTGCCTGATGCAGTCTCGCCGCTGAGCATGAGAGCATCAGTTCTGTAATATATCGCATTGGCGATGTCAGTCACCTCGGCGCGTGTTGGGCGAGGGTTCTTTATCATGCTGTGTAGCATCTGTGTCGCTACGATGACGGGTTTGTTGGCGATGACGCATTTGCGGATAATCCTGCGTTGTATGCCTGGGATGTTTTCAATAGGCACTTCAATGCCGAGGTCGCCGCGAGCAATCATGATGCCGTAGGAAGCCTCGATGATTTCATCTATGTTATCGACGCCTTCTTGGTTTTCAATCTTGGAAATTATTTTTATGTCGCTGCCGTATTCATCGAGAATGTCTTGTACGGCTTTCACGTCGTCTTTGCTTCTTACGAAAGAATGTGCTATGAAGTCGATACCTTCTTCTATGGCTAGCTTGATGTTATCCTTGTCTTTCTCTGTCAACGCAGGAAGTTCGATATGTACTCCAGGGACATTGACGCTTTTTCTTGAGCCTAGACGTCCGTCGTTCTGCACCACAGCATGAAGAAAATTGTCGTCTTTGCCAACGACTTTCATAGCAAGTTCGCCGTCGTCGATGAGGATGTCATCGCCTATGTTTAAGTCATGAACGATATTTGGATATGATACGTTGATGCGTTCGCGTGTGGTTATTTCGGAAGGCTCGCCACATATTGTGACTTTGTCGCCTGTATTAAAATAAATGTGTTCTTCAACGGCTGTCGTTCTTATCTCAGGACCTTTGGTGTCGATGAGGATGGCGATGTAGTTGGAGACAGCTCTGATGTTATTAATGATTCTTTTTGTTCCGTCAGTACTTGAGTGTGCGGTGTTAATTCTCATCACGTTAACACCAGCCTTATGTAAGGCTCGTAAAAAGTCGACCTCACAGCGAAGGTCGCTAATGGAAGCTACTATCTTAGTTTGTTTCATAGTCTTTATTCAATTCATAATGCATAATTCACAATGCATAATTTGTTTTACAAAGATACATAAAAGTCAGCAAGACATCAAGTCAACAGGACAATAAGTGAGAAATTATTTTTCTATAAACATTGCAAATTTTTCAGCTTGTTCTTTCAGCTGGCTTAGCTGTTCTTCCGTCAGTTTAAAATCTCCTTTGACCCATGCTTCCATGCCGAGTGCGATGCCTGTCTGCGGTTCTTTCATCACGTCCATTTTGATATATTCTAAAAGTTCGTTGAGCTTGGCGCGGCACGACTTTGTCATGTTTCTGCCGCCAGCACCACTTGCTGTGACTTTCTTCCCTTGAACTGCAGTAGGATTGGCGAAGTTGGTAACATTCATTGGACGCGACAGCCAATCGAAGAGGTTTTTCAACAATCCAGGATAACTCTGATTATATTCCGGAGTGAAAATCCAGATGCCGTCAGCTTTTAGAACTTCCTGACGAACCCTGAAAACAGCTTGTTGACTTGTAGTCATGTTGTCTTGTAGACTTTCCCAATCCTGATTCATATAAGGAATGTCGTTAAAATCAAGATAAGAGATTTCGAATCTGTCTTTGAGCAAGTCTTCTGCAACCTTTGCAAGTTGTCTGTTGAAAGAGGCTTTTCTAAATGAGCCGATGATAAAAAGAATATGTTTCATAATGTGAAGTTTATGTAGTAAGACAAAGAAGTGGGAGGAATGTTTTAGTGGAATTAGGGGTATGAGGAATTAAGGAATTAAGGGTATGAGGAATTAAGGAATTAAGGAACTAAGGGTATGAGGGAAGTCTTTGTTAGATACATAAAAAGACTCTGAAATTCCATTCCAGAATTCCAGAGTCTTTATAATTTCCTTGAACTAGTTCAAAAGCCTTAGTTCAAAGTTCTTAGTTCAATCATTTTTCTTCGCTTAATTTCTTATATCCTTCGTAGCGAAGTTTTGCATATTGTTCAGTCTTAGCAAATAATTCTTTTGCTTCTTCTGGGAATGTCTTTAACAATGAGTTGTAACGTACTTCTCCCATGATGAAGTTTTGGAACTTGCTCCAGTCTGGTTCTTTGCTATCCAAGTGGAAACCGTTTTGACCTGCTTCTTCTTCAGCTGGGTTGTAACGGTAGAGTTGCCAGTAACCGCATTCTACTGCCAATTTCTCTTCGTGTTGTGTACGACCCATACCAACTTTGATACCGTGGTTGATACATGGAGCGTAGCAGATAACGAGTGATGGTCCTGGATAAGCTTCAGCTTCTTTGATAGCTTTGAAATATTGAGCTTGGTTTGCGCCTAATGCCACTTGTGCGACGTAGACGTAGCCGTAGCTCTTAGCAATCATGCCGAGGTCTTTCTTACGTAATTTCTTACCTGAAGCAGCGAACTTAGCTACAGCACCTGTTGGAGTAGCTTTTGATGACTGACCGCCAGTGTTTGAATAAACTTCAGTGTCGAGGACGAGAACGTTGACGTCTTCGCCAGAAGCTAATACGTGGTCTAAACCGCCGAATCCGATGTCGTAAGCCCAGCCGTCACCGCCGATTATCCATTGTGACTTCTTGACCAAGTGGTCTTTCAACTCAACGATTTGTTTGCAGTATGTGCAGTCGCACTTGCCAGCTTCCTCAAGGATTTGTGGAGCGAGTTTTTCTGTCACCTGACCGTTTTCGCGGTTGTCGATCCATTGTTGGAAGAGAGC
>JAZRNQ010000032.1:0-10370 GCA_045648285.1 Bacteroidales bacterium
CTGAATTTGTAGCCTTGTGACTCATTGCCGCCTTTTGCAGCGAACTCCCACTCTGCTTCTGTAGGGAATTTGAAATTCATGCCTGTCATCTGGTTCAGCCTGCTAATAAATGTCTTGCAGTCGTTCCAAGTGACTTGCTCAACAGGTTTCTGAGCTCCTAAAAAATGACTTGGGTTATATCCCATTACAGCTTTCCAAAGCTCCTGTGTAACTTCTGTCTCTCCGATATAATAGTCCGATAATGTCACAAGATGCACAGGGCCTTCTCTATCCCATGCCTCTTCATCATAATTAGGCTGGCTTGAATCTTCATTCTGCGCACCCATTTCGAAAATGCCACCTTCCACTGCTATCATCGTAAAAGAAACTCCGTTTACAGTAATGGTTGTGTCTCTCAACACTTTCACTTCTTCTTCGTTTCCGTCATTGTCATCATCAGACTCACTTTCCAATGTCATAAAAGTCTTTTCGTCCCCATAAGAGACACCGACATTATTAACAGCATAAGCTCTGACATAGTAAGTAGTCTGAGATGCTAAGTTGCTGAGTTCAGAAGTGAATATCCCTATTCCAATGCCATCGTTGGTCTTATTGCCATCTATCGTAGGATTTGATATTGTATCCCAACACACGCCTCTCGATGTCACCTCAGCTCCGCCGTCACTAACTACCTCGTAGCTAAATTTCGCTGTGTTGACTGTTATCTCAGATGCTTCCTGAGTAACAACTGTTGGCAATTCCGCTTCTGGCTTACATCCCACCAACAATACATTAAGCAAAATAATTGCAAAATAAAATTTTTTCATAACTAAAATAACTTTAAAATTTGAAGTCACAAAGATAATAATAATCAGCATATTGAAAAGATATTTTTAAAACTGAAAACTTAAAATTCTTCGCCATACATCATACATTATACATTCCTCATCCCAAGGTACTACAAACATACAGTGATAGATGTAAAATTAAAATATGTATATTTGTACAGCAAAAAACAAATACCATGATTTTCATCACAGGCTGCACAGGATTAGTAGGTTCACATTTAGTAGCAACATTAATTTGTAAACAACAGTTAGAATCTGAGTCAATAAGTCCATCCGTCAATAAGTCTATGAGTTCTGAGTCTGAGTCGACAGTCAGAGTCAAATTATTATGTCGGAAGAACAGTGATTTATCGTTATTAAAGGATGTATTAAAACGATACGGCATCTATGGAATTCCAAGTAACATAGAATTCGTTTATGGTGATGTATTGGATTATGATATTCTTGAAGAAGCGATGAAAGATGTCGACGAAGTTTATCATTGTGCTGCTGTTGTTTCTTTTGACCCTAGCGACAAGGGCAGTCTCATGCGTGTCAATGTTGAAGGTACGAAGAACATGGTCAATGCTGCTTTGCATTGCGGAGTGAAGAAATTCTGTCATGTCAGTTCCATCGCTGCTCTTGGACGTTCTCTCGAAGGCGAGCCTATCAACGAGGATTCACCATGGGCACCTTCCAAAAACAACAGCGTCTATTCCATTTCGAAGCACGAAGCTGAGATGGAAATATGGCGTGGCATAGCCGAAGGCCTCAACGCTACTATCGTAAACCCTTCACTCATCATGGGTGCAGGCAGATGGAATTCTAGCAGCTGCGAGCTTTTCAACATCATCGCCAAAGGATTTCCATTCTATACTATGGGTGTCAACGGATTCGTCGATGTGAAAGACGTGGCACGCGCCATGATATTGTTAATGGAAAACAATAAATTCGGACAACGCTACTGTCTCAATGGCGCTCTTATCTCTTACCAATATCTGTTCAACTTAATGGCACAGAACTTCAATGTCAAGGCTCCTTACATCAAAGTTGGGAAAGGACTAAGCGAAGTAGCTTGGCGCGTCTTCTGGCTTATCGGAAAACTACAAGGCAAGAAGCCCCTCATCACAAAAGAGACAGCACGCACCGCGACAAGGAAATATTCTTATTCTTCAGAAAAGATAATACGCGAACTGAATTTCACGTTCACCCCTATCGAAGAAAGCATCAAGGAAATATGTAGCATTTATAAAACTCAAAAATTAAAAAACTCAAAACTTCAAAATTGACAATGTGCATAATTTTGAGATTCTGAGTTTCTGAGATTCTGAGATTCTGAGGTTCTGAGTTTTTGAGATTCTAAGGTTCCAAACGGGGCTACTCGACAACAATCTCATAAACTCGTCCTTCGATGTCGTTTTTGTTGTAAGGTATCAAGCCTTGTTCAAAGACGATTGGAGGCCACCATTCCGAATAGTGATATTCTTGTGTCACAATACACAGCATCTGATTGTTTGGTATCGCTGTGTAAGCATCGTTCATATATCCTACCACTACCATCTCGTCAGGCGATGGTCCGACACGCCAGATTATCTCTTCAGGACGCCATTCTATCTCGTAGTAATAATAATCTTCCTTGAAGACATCGTTGCTGATAGGAGACTTCGTTGTCAAGGCTTTATACAAATCAGTCCAGCGCATTGCTTCATACTCTTTATTCATATACGGAATCTTGTTTATTCCTGAAGCAAACATAGCTGGCTCAGGTGTCGCCAAATCCCAGTTGGTACAGCAATACATTATCTCATTATTATTCATAGAATCTTCTGTCTGCAGTCTCGTATCTTCTGCGAGATAATATGACTGAGGCCAATAACGTGATGCCTTGACAATCTCAATATCTATTTCAGAATAATGATATTCCGAATGACGTGTAGGATTTTCAGTGTCATCGTTCTTGTCGATATATCCGCCTGTTGTTGCTCTTCTGTTGTTCCAAGCATGATTATCCTGATATATCAGCCAGAAAGCATAGGTCAAGCCGTTCCATATATTTTCTTCGTTGAGCATGACAGGGAACTTAATCTTGCCACGATATTTTCCGTAAGTAAAACCGACTCTCGTCATGACACCTGTCGATTCCTTATGAAGATTATTCAAGTCGTCATTGCCTGGATTTATCAGTGAGATACTGTTGTCATCATTGAGCTTCACTGTACTGCCAAGACAATCTGTAACGACAGGATAATTATATTGCAAATCCGAGCTGTCGTATTTGGTTTTTGCCTCCTCATATTCCTTCATAGTATAAGGGTCGTCATCAGAGACTACATCCTTAACCAAAGGAATATTTCTCAAAGTGTATTGCTTGCTAACATCGCTGAGAAACTGTTTGTACAAAGCATTAGAATACATATCCTCAGAGTCGCTACACTTAGGATTAGAATTGTCGATGCTGTAATTGTCAGTCTTAATCACAGTCTCATCCAGAAAGACTCCATATTCAGGAGTGATGACAGCGCGGGTCTTAAGTCGTTTAGGACTTATCACCGCATCAATATTTCTTTTCTTATTATTTGAGAAATAAGCATAAGGATTGACGTAACTTCCGTTTTCATCGGTGAGGCTGATGTTTTTAATATAATCAGGAATATCATTCAAAGATTTCTCGTCGCAGATGACAAGCATGAACGAATATTCACCTACGCGAGGATTACGTTTAAACCTATTGTTGACATCGCCTTTGTTTTTGTTGTCGTTGATAATCCATATCGCATCGAGATAAAGCTGTCTCTCTAAAGTGAAGTTATTATTGACAGCTTTTTGTCGCACCGATTCGAGCCAGTCGGGAGTGTTGCGTATGGCGTTAACAACATTATCGACAGCCTTCTGACTAAAAGTATTTTTTGTCAGGTCTGCACCATAATACTTCTTCTCATCACGAGGGTTACCCACGATTCTGAAAGCGTCGGTCACAAGTCCAGTTGTTTCAACTTTCTTAAAACCAACTTCGACATCCTCCCAACTACCGTAAAAGTTCTCGTTATTCAAAGGGTTTTCGTCATCGAATTTATATGACTCATTCTGATAAAATATCTTGTAATATTGACCTGCTTCCGCATTGAAGGTAAAGACAAACTTACCTTCTTCAGCCTGATTCACAGACGGAATAACGATGCCATCATTAACCACGCCTTTCAAATCCATGTCAAGAACAACGACATCATCATCCGGGAAGTTAGCCATCGGATTAAAATCAATGTCATCATTAACACATGACACCAAGGCGAAAACAATCGCTACTATCAAGAATATCTTCTTCATCATCTAGTCCTTAGTTCTTCGTTCTTAGCTCTTAGTTCAAAGTTCTTCGTTCTTCGTTCTTAGCTCTTAGTTCTTCATTCTTCTTCATATCCTTATAAGAACCGTCGAAGATCTCGAACTTCACGAAGCGACAATCCAATGAGCCATTGTAAACTTCTATTTTCTTTGAAGGTTTCAAGCCTATGAGTTTAAGCACTTCTTTATTGCTGCTTATCACCCAAGCCTCATAACCTTTGAAGTTATGTTTCAAAGTATTGCCAATACCTCTGTACAAATTAACGAGGTCTTTTTCTTCAAGACGTTCTCCGTATGGAGGGTTGATGAGCAAGATACCAGGACCTTCTGGAGGTGTCATCTCGAACATATCTTGTTGACTTAAAGTGATGTCGTGTGAAAGGTGCGCTCCTTTGATGTTAGACATCGCTATCTGAACAGCCTTAGCAGAATGGTCGGAAGCGATGATTTCGTAGTCGAAGTCACGGATGTCTTCATCGGCAGCAGTTCTAACTTCTTTCCAAAGTTTTTCGTCGAAGTCGTGCCATGTCATGAATCCATATTTTTCTCTGAAATAACCTGCTGGCACATTCATCGCTGCCATCGCTGCTTCGATAGGAATTGTAGCAGAGCCACACATGCAGTCGACGAAGTTCTTGTCGTAGTTCCATCCTGTGAGTTTGATGAGACCTGCCGCTAGCACCTCGTTCATAGGAGCTTTGTCGACAGCTTTACGGTAGCCTCTCTTATGCAATGAATCGCCTGAGCTGTCGAAAGAAAGTGTCACCTTCTCATTATCAATATGTACATTAATTCTTAAGTCAGGGTTTTCTGTATCTACAGAAGGACGTGCGCCATATTTGTTACGGAACTCATCAGCGATAGCGTCTTTCACCTTGAGAGCTGCATATTGAGAGTGTGTGAAATAATTGCCGCTCACCACAGCATCGATAGCGAAAGTTTCTTCTATACCGAAGATCTCATGCCACTTGATTTCAAAAATTTTCTTGTATAACATCAACTCGTTACGAGCGACGAAAGTCTGTATTGGTTTCAAGATTCTCAATGCTGTACGAAGGCAGTAGTTAGCCTTGTACATCAAAGCTTTGTCAGCCTCAAAACTGACTGCACGATATAAGATGTTGATATTTTCTGCGCCTAAGGCTTTCAATTCTTCAGCAAGAATCTCTTCGAAGCCTGGCAATGTCTTTGCGACTAAAGTAAAAGTATTTTCCACTGTTTATATTTTTTGCAAAGTTATAAAAAATACTCATAGACTTATTGTCTTATTGACTTATAGATTCAAAAAATGTATTTTTGTGAAAAAATAAATTTATGACAATAGAAGAAGCTCAGAAAATCGTCGACGAATGGATTAAGACTCACGGCGTACGTTACTTTAACGAACTGACAAATATGACATTGCTTACCGAAGAAGTTGGCGAACTAGCAAGGATAGTGGCACGCACATACGGAGAGCAGTCGTTTAAGGATTCCGACAAGGAATATAATATGGCAGACGAGATGGCCGACATACTTTGGGTTCTGATTTGCCTAGCGAACCAAACTGGTATCGACTTGACAGAAGCCTTCAAAAAAAATTTAGATAAAAAGACAAAGCGCGATAAAGAACGACATATAAATAATGAAAAATTGAAAACTGAAAATTAAAATTTTGTAGGGACGTGATTTATCGTGTCCTAAATAATAATGGGAAGTTAGGAGTTAGGAATGAAGATTTATAGATACATATTGGTAATATTATTAATTCTCTTGAGTCAGGGTTCAAGGCTCATAGCTCAAAGTTCAGAGTTCAAAGCTCAAAGTTCAGAGTTCAGAGTTCAAAGCTCAATGTTCAGAGCTCAGAGCTCAGAGTTCAAAGTTCAAGGTTCTGTCATTGATGCTGTCACCAAAGAAAAGCTGGCTTTTGTTAACATCATCATCAACGAGACCGGCACTCTTGGAACAACGACTGACATCGACGGTAATTTCTCCATTTCTTCAAAGGATAAAATCAACACCCTGACGTTCTCTTTCGTAGGCTATGAAAAGAAACAAATAGCAGTCAATGACGAGAAAAATATTTTCGTCAAGCTGAAGCCACATAACATACAACTTTCTGAAATCGTCATCGACGGAAGAAATAATCCAGCAAATCGCATCATCGACAGCGTATATAAATACCGCGATTCCAACAATCCTAAGAGTCTGGATTCCTACTACTACAAAATGTATGACAATATGGTTTTCACAATGGATACATCATGGATGAATGTTTACGATGAAATCGGAAACCAACTAAGAAACAACGACCTATTAGCAATGGAGACTGTCTCCGAACAATATTTCCTCAAGCCTAACAAAAGCAAGAAAAACGTACTGGCAAATAAATTCTCTGGTTCTAAAAGTCCTGTTTTCATCTACCTTCTCGAAAGCATTCAAGGTGTTGGATTTTACGATGATTTGATAAATATAGACACAAAAAAATATGTCAATCCTATCAGCAGAAACAGCACAAGCAAATATATCTTCGTATTGGAATCTGCGATGAAAGATGAGAAGAACGACAGCATCTTCGTCATTTCTTTCAGACCGTATAGAAATACCAATTTCAACGCTTTAAAAGGAACTGTCACTATCAGTTCCGATAATTGGGCAGTACAAAACATCAAGGCTTCTCCTGCAAAACAAGCATCAACGTATAACATAGAAATCCAACAGTTATACGAAAAAGTCAATGATGAATTCTGGTTTCCTAAGCAATTGAACACCATAATTGCAACTTACAATCGAGAAAAGATTCAGAACGAAATAAAAGCAAGAGCTAACGACACTGTCTCATACATTTCCGTATCTCTGAAAGGTGAAAGCAATATACCGCTTCTAGGAATTGGTAAAAGTTACATCACCGATATTGAGATAAATAAAGATATTGACAAAAACATCTTTGATGCCGACTTCACTATAGATGAGAATGCAGCAAATGCCGACGACATAATCAAGTCGTATCGTTATGAAAGACTCAGTGATGAACGGCTGGAAGCCACATACAAGTTCGTCGATTCTATTTTTAATGATGCGAATATCAATATCGACAAAATAAGTTCTTCATTAGTTTCAATACTTGCCAACGAAATCCCTATCGGATGCGTCAATCTGAAGTTTAACGACATAATGGATTACAATATCGGCAACGGCTACATGTTAGGATTAGGCTTAAAAACTAACGACAAGATATCAAAGACTTTCTCTGTAGGAGGCTTCGGCAGCTACTGGTTCAAGGCAAAGGAAGCCAACTATGGAGGCAATATTGACTTTAAGATTTTAAAATCAAAAGACATGAAGGTGAGTCTATCCTACTCTCATAAGTTCGAAAGACTCGGCGATTACGGTTTCAAAGAAAATAAATCAGTTTTTAATCCTGAAAACTATAAATACCTTTACGTAATTTCCACTTCATTAAACAATTCCTTACGTTTCGATTATTCAACTTATTTAAACAAATATCTCAAAGGATTTGTAGGATTTGAAGTTGCAGATAAGACAGTCAGTGAGCAATGGTCAATAGACAACATGCAACAGACATCTCGTTTAAGCACCGTTGATTTCAAATTAAGGATTGCTTTCGGAGAAAAGTTTATCAAATCGAAAGACGGACTTAGTGTTGAAGGCAATGCCAATCCTGTGATTTGGCTTTCGTATCAAAAGAATTTAAAAGACGTCTTCGGTAGTCCTTACAACTTTGACAAATGTGAATTTTTATTTAGAGGAAACACACACACCCGATACTTAGGAGAGACATCATTGACATTACAATTAGGTTATATCAATGGTGTTGCACCTGTCACTGATTTGTTCAACATGTACGGAACCAATGCCGGAAAATTTGAAGTATATTGCACTGAAAGCTTCAATACTATGCGTCCTGATGAATTCTTCTGCGACAAATTCGGAGCATTATATTTCTCACATAACTTCAGAAATCTGTTAATTGATTTTAAGAAATTCCACCCTGAATTAATCGTCGTGACAAATATTGCTTTAGGAAACCATGCAGAAACTCAGAAACTCTATTGCGAAAGCGGCATTGTTGTTGACAATATAATAAATACAGGAATAAACAAATTAGGTTTTGGTATTTTCTATCATTATGGGCCTTATTCTTACAATCAGACAAAGGACAACTTTGTTTTTAAGATTTGTTTAGGAATCGGTTTATAACCCACATAAATAAAAATCTCAGAAACTCTAAAATGAGACTCTGAGATTTTTAAGTTTTGTGACTTTGAGTTTTTGAGTTTTTTATTTAATGCGTCGATAAGTCACCCACGACTCATAATGTTCGTAGCCACCATAACTAGCATCCAACAACTCTCCAGAATCATCTACGTAAAACACCATAGTATCGTCATCTTTAAAACTTACTGTAAGATAGTCTGTATGGTCGTATGACATTATCAATGATGACAACTTATCTCCCTCAAATGTATATGGGAATGGAACACCTAGAAGTATATCATCTACTTCTGCACCTCCATCTATTAATGACATAAACATATTTGTAAAACGTAAAACAGCCCACTCTGGATGATCTGGCGTTACATCATATTCTTCATCTAAAGTATAAGTCTCAGTTTGTGTTCCATCTTCATTATAATAGTACCACCAGCTACTTTCTTTATAATGAACCATCTCCCATTCACCGATAATTTGATCTGCCATTTCGGAGCTGTGATTACAGCTACTCATGAAGACAGCCAACAACAAGCAGAATAAAAATGATATTTTTTTCATAACTATTAAATTATATTGTAAAAGTTCATTTTAAACAAAAATCTCAAAAACATCACTCAATTATGAGATTATGTGCTTCTGAGATTTTGAGTTTTTTAAAGTGCTATTTTATTTTGAATATCCAAAAATTCTTCTTGAGAAAGTTGCAGTTTAGCGCGTTTGAAATCGAGGTCGCCTTCATTTTGCATTGGTACGAGGTGGATGTGAGCATGAGGTACTTCGAGTCCTATGACAGCAACACCTACTTTTATGCATGGGATAGCTTCTTTAATTTTGACAGCTATCTGTTTAGCGAAAACCATCATTTCTGCGAGATCGTTATCTTCGATGTCGAAGATATAATCTGTCTCTTTCTTAGGTATGACGAGAGTGTGACCTTTCACCAAAGGATTGATGTCTAAGAAAGCGAAGAATTTATCGTTCTCAGCTATTTTATAGCAAGGTATTTCACCATTGACGATTCTTGAAAATATTGTAGCCATGACTTAACGTGTTATCTCGATTATTTCAAACATCACTTTACCTGCAGGCACTTGTATCTCTACTTGGTCGCCTACAGATTTGCCGAGCAAACCTTTAGCGATAGGAGAAGTGACTGATATCTTATGGTTTTTAAGGTCAGCTTCTTTTTCAGGAACGAGAGTATAAGCCATGATAGCATTAGTCTTCAAGTTCTTAATTTTCACTGTTGAAAGCAACAAAGCTTTTGATGTATCTATTTTAGATTCATCTATTATGCGAGCACTCATAATGAGTTGTTGAAGTTCAACGATTTTCATTTCGAGGTGTTGTTGAGCTTCTTTAGCAGCATCATATTCGGCATTTTCTGAAAGATCTCCCTTATCACGAGCTTCAGCAATTGCCTGAACGACTTTTGGACGTTCTACGAGAATAAGACGATCTAATTCGTCTCTTAATTTCTGAAGTCCAGCCTGTGTAAAATATTCAATTTCAGCCATAGTATATGATTTATTTAATTTTAGAAAAAAAGAAAGAGACCCTTGCCGAGACAAGGGCCCTTTCGTTAAACATGTATGCAAAGATACGAATTATTTTTAAATAGATTCTATCTTTTAGAAAATAATTCTTGCACCTATTGTATGTGTACCATTCCAGTGAGCTGTTTGTTGGAATGAATAGTCGATAGAGACTTTCATTGATTCGCTAAGTGGAGCTTGTACTGAAGCACCCATAGCGAGGCCTCTGTTAACATTTGTACATAAATTTGATTCTATGCTGCTTGAGATACCACCTTCCAAAGTGTAAGAAGCACGGATTTGCAAGAATTCTTTCAAAGATCCTTCAAGACCTAATGTTACTTGGTCTTTTGAGAAAGAGTTTGATGTAAAGTTACCAGCTGCTGTAAGACGATAACCGTTTGTGAAGTTAAAGTCATAAGCTGCAGCGATGTTCAATTGAGTTGGTAACTCGAATTGGTCAGCGCGGTGGATA
>JAZRNQ010000033.1:0-3171 GCA_045648285.1 Bacteroidales bacterium
TGATTTTTCGTAATCATACTAATTCTTTTTTTGGTTAATAAAAAACTGAAATTATTAGCTATCGTGCTAAAGTCGTCAGCCGTGCACTGCTGTAACAATAACATCATATAGTTCGATTTTTCGTCTTCATTCTTAATAGCTTCGCTGTCGGCAATGAATTCGTGATTGCTCTTCAACTCGTTCTTAATCATTCTAATGAAAGGATTGAACCATTGGAAGGCAATCATTATCTCCATAAGAATGACATCAACGGAATGGTGGTTCTTCACATGACTCATCTCGTGTTTTATAATCAATATATTAGCATTGCCTTCGACAGGCTCAGGCACCTCATTATCGGTCACTGAGCTTGTCGAAGTGCCGATAAAAACATTATTAAAGAATG
Organism: Bacteroidales bacterium; assembly: GCA_045648285.1. Taxonomy (GTDB): domain Bacteria; phylum Bacteroidota; class Bacteroidia; order Bacteroidales; family F082; genus Limimorpha. Next base: position 386 of record JAZRNQ010000033.1, read on the forward strand.
AGAAAGGAATGTGACTTTCATTTGTATATATGAAATTAACATTATCAATTGTCTCAATCTTCTTCCCTGCTTTAATCTTATAAATTTTAAAGATATTATAAACAAATTTCATCAGGAAGAAAACCACACCTATTATATATAAGTATGAAATTATATCTGTGATGGATAATGTTTTTGTCTCAACCGGAGCTTCTATCATCGCGTCGCTGTAGAATATCACATCCATTTCTTGTTTAAATGAAGGCATTTCTTGAAACTGCTGTCCTTCAATGCTTATTCTGATGAAAGGAAGTGCGAAAGCGAAAATGGAAATCGTAAGCAAGACGATTCTGTTGAGCTGGAATCTGTTGCTGTTGCGGAATAATAGTTTGTAAGCGAAATATAAAATCATTGTCGCTACAAATGTCAATATCAAATTAGTTATCATAGTTATTTCTTTAAAGCTTTATCAATCATGTTTTTAAGTTCTTCCAATTGCTCTATCGTGAAGCTTTCCTTCTGTGTGAAAGCCGACACTAATTCGCTATATGAATTGTTAAAATAATTTTTGACTAATCCACTGAGCGAGTTATGAGAATAATCCGATTTTGAAATCAGAGGATAATATCTGTTTGCCTTGCAGAATGTTTCGTGCGACACGAATCCTTTTTTCTCTAATATTCTTACTATTGTAAGCACTGTGTTGTAAGCCGGTTTCGGTTCCGGAAAGTTAGCCATTATCTCATTCGCAAATCCGCTTTCAATCTTCCAAAGCACTTGCATCACTTGTTCTTCTGCCTTTGTGAGTTCTTTTATATTTTCCATAGAATTATTTTTTTGAATTAACGATACAAATATATAATATGTTTTTTAATTATACAACTAAATTTTTAGTTATTGCAAAAAAATAAATGAGACGCAGCAATTACTGAAGTGACCCCAAAGTTTTTTGTCCAAACTTTTGGGGTCACTTCAAAATTGCTTATTCATTGTCATCTGAATAAAACTCGTTTAATAATTTGTTATCGTATTTATATAATACCGTCAACTGTTCGATTGCCATTCTGTTCAAGTATAGAGCTCTCTCCGATTGAGATTTGCCAGTTTTTATCAATTCAGAATTCATACTTTCCAAATTGATTAGCACTATCAATTGTTCTATTGAAGCGTAATCTCTGATGTTGCCTTTTAAATCAGGATTTTCATCCTTCCACATTTTTGCGGTTTTACCGAACAATGCCACATTGAGAACATCAGCTTCATTGGCATATATTACATTCGCTTCTGCGGACGTAATTTCTTTTGGAATCAGATTGTTTTTTATGGCATCGGTATGAATGTGGTAGTTTATCTTTGACAATTCTCTTTTTGCACTCCATCCAACAAACTTTAATTCTTCTTCTTTTAGACGTTGAAATTCTTTAACTACATAAATTTTAAACTCAGGACTAATCCACATTGCAAATTCAAATGCAATATCTTTATGAGCATAAGTTCCTCCATAACGACCTGCTTTCGCGAACAGACCGATGGCATTGGTTTTTGCCACGAAATCTTTTACACTGATTTTAAATCTGTTTAATCCAGCTTGATTTTTAATTATGGCGAATTCGCCGTAATTAAAATTAGGATTATATACCTTTTCCCAAATACCAATGTACTCCAAAGTGTTTTTGTTTCTCAACCAATCAGTGACAAAAAACTCTCCGTCTTTAGCCATCATCATGTCGGTTAGACAGATATAGTCTTCATTATTAAACTTTGTGACATTAATTTCAACTTCTTGAATCTTTAATTTTGGCATAGTTCTAAATTTTAATATTTCTTCCACAAATTTACATTCTCAAAATCTCTTTGTCAAGAGAAAAAATCATAAAAGATTTTAACGTTTTTTGTTAATAGACTACGGGCTTTTGGTATAGAATAAAAAAGAGGCCATCTAAACTTGTTAGACAGCCTCTTTTACTGATTTAGTAGAAGTTATTTACTTTCTTGCAACAGCTCTCTTAGCTGCTTCAACGATATCTTCTGTATCTAAGTGATAGTGTTTCATCAATTCGTCAGGTGTGCCGCTTTGACCATATTCGTCGAAGATAGCAACTGCTTCGATTGGTGTAGGACAGTTTCTTGAGAGAACTTGAGAGATGCTGTCGAACAAACCACCATTGATTTGATGTTCTTCTGCTGTAACGACGCAGCCAGTCTTCTTAGCTGATGCCAAAACTGCTTCAACGTCTAATGGTTTAATTGTGTGGATGTTGATAAGTTCAGCGTTGATACCCATTTCTTTCAAGATTGGAAGTGCTTGAACTGCTTTCCATACCAAGTGACCGCAAGCAAAGATTGTAACGTCTGTACCTTCTTGCATCATCTGTGCTTTACCGATTACGAATGGCTCGTCAGCTGGTGTGAAGTTAGCTACTTTTGGACGACCGAAGCGGAGGTAAACAGGACCATCGTGTTCTGCTACAGCGATAGTAGCTGCTTTTGTTTGGTTGAAGTCGCAAGGAACGATGACTGTCATGTTAGGTAACATCTTCATCATACCGATGTCTTCAAGTGTTTGGTGTGTTGCACCGTCTTCGCCTAAAGTGATACCAGCGTGTGAAGCGCAAATCTTGACGTTTTTGTTTGAATAAGAAACGACTTGACGGATTTGGTCGTAAACGCGTGCTGTTGAGAAGTTAGCGAAAGTACCTGTGAAAGGAACCATGCCGCCGATGCTCAAGCCAGCTGCGATGCCGATCATATTAGCTTCTGCGATACCGATTTGGAAGAATCTTTCTGGGAATTCTTTTGCGAAAGCG
>JAZRNQ010000034.1:0-3182 GCA_045648285.1 Bacteroidales bacterium
ATCAAAGATGATGAGACTGATGACAACAGGCGGTGCAAAGAAAATGATGCAGATGATGTCACAAATGAGAAGAAGATAAACATAATAAAACTTAATATTATGGCTGATAATAAAATCATTGATGGCAAACTTATTGCCGCAACAATAAAAAAAGAAATAGCAACAGAAGTTGCTAATATGATAGATCAAGGACAAGAAGCTCCACACCTCGCAGCTATCATAGTCGGTGAAGATGGCGCAAGTCTTACATATGTGGCTTCTAAAGAAAAAGCCTCACGAAGTGTTGGCATGATATCTTCTGTTTATAGATTGAAAGCTACAGCTACAGAACAAGAGGTTCTTGATACTGTTAATTTCTTAAATAATGACCCAGAAGTGGATGGTTACATAGTTCAGTTGCCATTGCCAGCTCATATCAATGAGACAAAAGTGATACAATCTATCAGTCATGATAAAGACGTTGACGGATTTACCTTGTATAATATAGGTCTTATGCAGCTCGGAGAGCCATGTTATCTTCCTGCAACACCATACGGAATATTGGAGCTTCTCAAACGTAGCGATGTTGAAATCTCAGGTAAACATGTTGTCGTTCTCGGTAGATCAAATATCGTTGGTACTCCAGTCAGTGTGATGCTTTCAAGAAAAGGTATCGACGCTACTGTTACAATGTGTCATACCAAAACAAAAAATATAGAAGATATAACACGTCAAGCTGATATCCTTATTGTAGCTGTCGGTCAGCCTCATTTTGTGAAAGCAGATATGGTAAAAGAAGGTGCTGTTGTTATCGATGTCGGTATCCATCGTATTAAAGATGATTCAGAAAAAGGTTATCACATTATAGGTGATGTCGATTTTGATGAAGTATACAAAAAAGCTTCAAAAATCACTCCAGTACCAGGCGGCGTAGGACCAATGACAATAGTATCTTTGTTATATAATACCTTGCAAGCCGCAAAGAAAAATAGAAAATAAGTTTCGTTAAATATAAAGACAATGAAGATTTTACTAGTTAAAGTCTTCATTGTTTGTATATAGACGTTGGTAAAATCTATTTGTCGTCTTATACGATATAAAAACAAAAGGCTGCGAGTCTTCGCAACCTTTGTCTACTAATAACTTTGATGATGAACTAAAAACCCTCAGTATAAGAGTTTCTATGCCTTTGTTGATAAAGTTTTTGACTAATCAATCTTTATACATTTTGTTGATAAGGTCTTTATACATTTCCTTGACAACGCTTCTCTTGACTTTTAATGTTGGTGTCAAAACTCCGTTTGCAACGCTCCATTCGTCGGCGATGAGTTCGTAGCATTTGATCTTTTCTGTGTCACCGAAGTTTTGGTTTATTTTCTTGACTTCTTCGGCATAGCGTTTTTTAACCTCGCTATTATTGATCATTTCTTTAGGAGTGGTGTATTTGATTTCATGCTTTTGACACCATGTCTTCAAGAATGTAAAATCTGGAACGATGAGTGCGCCTGCGTGTTTTTGATTTTCACCAAGAACAACGATATTTTCGATGAAGCCTGATTCTGCGAATCTACCTTCAATTACGTCAGGGTTGATGTATTTACCTAATGAAGTCTTGAATAAGTTCTTCAATCGACCTGTGATTCTTACTTGTCCGTATTCGTTAATTTCACCAAGGTCGCCTGTGTGCATCCAACCTTCTTCATCGATGACTTCTTTAGTTAACTCTGGTTGACCATAATAGCCCATCATGACATTGTGTCCGCGGCAAATGATTTCTTTGTTGTCAGCGATTTTAACTTCTACACCTGGAAGTGCAAAACCTACAGTTCCGATTTCACGACCGTGAGGTAATCTGCATGAAACTGCGATAACAGGTGAACATTCTGTCATGCCGTAGCCTTCAAAGATAGGCATCTTGATTGCTGAGAAGAATGCTGCAACATTAGGTTGTATACTTGCTGCTCCAGAAACAACGATGTCGAAGTTCTCAGCACCTAATGTCTGACGGATTTTCTTGTAAACTAAAGCGTCAGCAATTTTAAGTTTTTGGTTGTAGAACCATGTTCTGTTGCATGGGTCTATTTTATATCTTTCAGCCAAATTCAAAGCCCATAAGAAGATAACTTTCTTGATGCCTTTGTTGTTCTTGCCGCTTTGTTTAACTTTTGTATAAATCTTTTCAAGAAGACGAGGAACAGCACTCATCATAGTTGGTTGAACTTCTTTTAAATCGGAAGCTATTGTGGCAAGACTTTCAGCGTAATATACTGACATTCCGAGATATTGGTATAAGAATACTAACATTCTTTCGTATGCGTGGCATATAGGCAAGAAACTGAAAGCTTTCTTTGACCATTTTGATGGAATATGTTCCAGATTCTTTAATTGGCTTACGATGTTGTAGTGAGAAAGCATTACGCCTTTTGGATTTCCTGTTGTACCCGAAGTGTAAATGATAGTAGCGCAATCTTTTTCATTTACGCTTTCTTCACGTGCTTTTAATTCTTCTGGGTTTTGATTCTCTTTTCCTAACTCTACTAATTGTTCGAAAGTAGGGTAGTCGCATTTTGTTGAAAGTGCATAAATGGCTTCCAACTTAGGTGCTTCACTTTTTACTTGTTCTATCTTCTGTAAAACACCATTGCTCTCTAATATGATTAATTTTACACCGCAGTCATTAAGGATGTATTGATAGTCTTCTTTACTGATAGTTGGATAAATTGGAACAGATACAGCTCCAACTTGCATTATTGCCATGTCAAGCATGTTCCATTCTGGACGATTGCTGCATATAATGCCAACTTTGTCATCTTTCTGAATTCCTAATTTTATGAAAGCATAACTTAAGTTGTTTGTTGTTTCAACATATTCTTGAATGCTGTATTTTCTCCAGCTGCCTTTCTCTTTTGCTGCTAATGCGACATCTTGGTTAGGATGTTTTTCTACATACAATTTTAAGATGTCAAATAGTCTTTTAACTTCCATGTTCAGTTCTGTTTTTTTTTTTTTTGATGTCACAAAGTAAATAAATAAAAATATAATAATGTTATAAAAAATACAATTATGGGGTAAAATGTCACTGAAAAAACTATTTTGTGGTAAGAGCTTGGATTAAGGTCTTAAATTTTGTATAGTTTTTGTGGAAAGTGGTTGAAGTGTCACTTTTGGGGATGAAATTTTGGACTTTATTTTGGTAAAAAGTG
>JAZRNQ010000035.1:0-38254 GCA_045648285.1 Bacteroidales bacterium
AGCTGATTTGAGTATACTTTTCATATCGATTTTTGACATAAAAATAACATTGATGAAAATGTTTTCATCAATGTTATTTTATTCAATTGGCATACATCAACTTACAATGATTCTACCAACTATTTTTGTCTATTATACCTAAAAAACTCAAAATCTCAAAATCTCAAAAATTCAAAAGTTCAAAAGTTCTAGGATTTTGAGGTTCTGAATTTCTGAATCTTTAAAAACGCTTCTTCTGGGTTTTCTACATTCAAACAAAGTGTCTCCATCGGACATAAGCCGTCGCCTTTTCTGTTGATGATGCGCTCTACGATTTTGTCGTATGTGAGTTTGACATTATGTTTTTCAAACACCACGACAGCAGGCTCGCTGATGGTTGGAGTAAACACTTCTTTAACGCCAGCATAAACCATGAGCAGAGCAGCGGCTTTTCCAATGACCTTGTCGGCTATCATGGCATCACGGAGCTGCTCTCTGTCTTCGTTCAGAAGCTTCATTAATGGAGCAACGCCCCTGTCGTCAGAAACAACAACAGAAGCGTCACTTTTATATATCACAATAGTGTGATGTTCTTTTAACAAAATATCTTTTAATTCATAGATATTCATTCTTATGAATTGTTAGATGTTAATAAAAAATAAGTTAATACTATTTGAAGTACCATTCCTGGGATTCCTAATCTGAAGTCTTGTACCGCTACATAGAATGATGATGTCATCGCCCATTCTGCCAAAGTTCCTACACATTGATAAGCTAAAACAACGATTAACAAATTGACGATAGAAACCTTTTGTGTTTTGTTTGCAACGAAAGACGCTGCCAAGGCTAAGACAACAGATTTTGTCAATATCACAGGAAGCAATGCGAGAGCAGGCATTCCGAATAACAAAGAGTTGATTATTGGTGATAATACTGCTGTCATCAAACCGACTTTGACACCATATTTATATGATGCTACTAAAGTGAAAAAATAAATCGGAAGGAATATCTTACCGCCTTCAGGAATCAAATGACATAATTGTGGTAAAATGATATTACCAGCAACAAACATAAAGACAAAGAGATAAGTCTTTAATTCGTTTAATCCGTAGTTATAAATCTTTATTTCTTTTTCCATATCAATATCACTTTAAATAATTTTCAACAAATATTCTTAAATCGTTTCCGTTCAAATTCTTAGCGACTATAATTCCATTTTTATCTATTAAAAAGTTTTGAGGTATCCAAGCCACGCCGTATTCTGTAGCAGCGCTGCAATCCCAGCCTTTCAACTCAGAGACATGGTTTTTCCATGACAAATTATCATCGGCGATGGCTTTTGTCCAAGCATTTTTATCTGTATCTAACGACACGCTTATGATATCAAGACCTTTGTCTTTAAAGTCATTATAGACAGCCACGATATTAGGATTTTCCGCACGACAGTCAGGACACCACGCAGCCCAGAAGTCTATCATCAGAAGTTCATTGTCACCAATCAAATCTGACAAAGAAACAGTTTCTCCTTCAACATCATTCATCGTAAAATCAATATAAGGCTGACCGACTTCAGTGCGTTCCAAGAAACTTATGTATTCATTCAACATATTAAGATAAGAAGCTTCAGCCTTGTCGAAATTTGTCAAAAGTTCACGTAACTCATCCAAGTTGAAAAGCCATTTATAACGATAAATCAGATAAGGAGCTACATTTCTATGAGGACCAATATTAGTATCTTTTGCCATAGCTGTAAGCATATCCTTTTTCTTAATATCATCGGTATCATTAAGTTTCTTTGTTATGCTATCCAAATATTGCTGCGTTGTTGCTGCATTTATCGTGACCTTGTTATAATTATTGAAATCACCTTTTATAGTGACATCAACATTATCTGGGAAGAATGGCAAAGCGCGACGCCATCCTTTAATGAAGATATGATAAGCATCGCTGTTATCTTCTTTCCTGACATCAAAGTGCGCCTTATTATCTTTTATTAAAACTGAATCAATATTAACAAATTCGTTGTCGATTATCTTCTGGAGATAAACGAGTTTTCCGTTTGCATTAGTCATTTCGACATCAATCTTGAACATATTTTTAGCACAAGCGAATAATGTCAAAATCATTACCGAAGAAATAATAAGTTTTTTCATGTTAATATTTTTTCAGATAAACGAACTTACTTAAGCTTTTCCTCAACTTTTTTTCTTAAATCTTCGCCTCTTAAGTTTTTAGCGATGATAGTACCGTTTTCATCAATCAAGACGTTGCTTGGTATTGAAGAAACAGCGTAATCTTGAGCAGCTTCGTTGTTCCAATATTTGAGGTCTGAGACATTATGCCAGATAAGACCGTCATCTTCAATAGCTTTAATCCAGTTTTCTTTTTTCATATCTAAAGAAACGCCGAGGATGTCGAAGCCTTTTTCGTGATATTCTTTATATACAGCCACTACATTAGGATTTTCAGCGCGGCAAGGTCCACACCATGAAGCCCAGAAATCAATTAACAAAAGTTTTGATTTACCGACGAGTTCTGACAATGACAATAATGTTCCTTCTGGTGTCTCTTGTGTGAAATCGAGATAAGGCTGACCAACAGCAACGCGTTGAAGTTTCATAATATATTCATTAAGAAGTTGTGCGAACTCATTATCTTGTGATATGTTAAAATGATTAACGAAATCTTCAAGTTCGTTAAGCTCATAATTTAAACGGTTGTTGTATAATATGTAAGGTGATACAAAGCTGCTGTAATTTTTAGCGATGAAAAGATTTCTGTAAGCAGTTTGATTCTTTTCAACTTGGTCATATTCATTATATATCTTTTCCATTGCAGCTTCGTCATTAGCTTGTGCAGCTAACTCGTAATTCTTGCCTAACTCTCTGAGTTGCGCATTGAATTTAATGTTTTCATTGTTATATTCGTTAACAAGTTGTTGTGCGTATGATGCTGTAATTTGTATTGTTGAATTATCTTTAACGTCTCCAACAATTGTAACATCATTATTTTCACTGAAGAATCCTATTGGATATCTTACTTTCTCAACTCTTATTGAATAATATGTTGCAGGATTTCCTTCTTCAACAGTAAAATTCACAACATTATCTTGCATCAATACAGAATCGATAATTGTAGATTCTCTGTTGTCAAACTTTTGCAGATAAACCATTTTTCCTTCTGCATTTTGCAATTCCACCTTAACATTAAATGTAGGCTTGCTACATGCTACTAAAGTCAATAATGCAACTACTAATGATAATAATCTAATTTTCATAACGATATAATTTTATAATGATTTCTTTTTAGTTTTCTTGAATAATAAAAGCATAATAAATATTAACATTAAAGAGCTACATGAACTCAATAATGTCTGTAAAAATACCACTCCTATAAGCTTAAAGCTAAACGCTTCTAATGTGAATAACATTATGTTATGCACCAATAACAAAATGAGTGCATATACCAAGAACCTGCTAACACCCATGTTAAACAACGATGGCTCATCGTTTTCGTTGATGTCTTTTCTTCTTGTCATCGCATTTATCACGAAAGGACGGACGAAAGCCATAAACACAGTAGCTGCTGCATTCAAGCCTGGAGTTCCGTTGAACAAGTCGACTGCCAAACCCATTGAGAATCCTGCAAATAGCAACTGCCAATTGGGAATGTTAAATGGCAACATGAAAATATACAAAACGTAAACGTATGGATGTATATAATAACCCAGACGTACATTGTCTATCACCAAAACTTGCAATAACAGCAAGCCAATGAATCGTAAGGTATTTAAAATAAGTCTGTTATTCATAATATCATTGGTTTATGGTGAGTGAATCTATTTCTGTCTGATGTAAATTTTCGATAACAAAAACGTGACGTAAAGTGCTGAAGTTTGTCGAAAAACTAATCTTAGCAGAGTTAAAGTCTTTCGAATCAGACTCAAGCATCTCTTCTATAGTTCCAATCATGATATCGGCTGGATAGATATTAGAGAAGCCGCTGGTCACTAGCGTATCTCCTTTCTTTGGATGCAAATGCAAAGGAATATCATTGACAGTACCATAACGATAATCTCTATTTCCCCATGTCACATTAGCGATATGCTGGTTGTCAGTAAATCTCGCGCTTACCACAGAATATGGATGTAACATACTGATTACCGAAGCATAATGTTCTGTCACGTTGACGACTTTTCCAACCACACCTTTCTCACAAATGACACCCATGTCTTTTTTTATACCATCTTTTCTTCCCTTGTCGATAAGCAAAAAGTTGTTTGCATTATCAACGCTATTGTTGATAACATTAGCTGGTATGAAGTTAAAATCTAAGGATGTAGAATCGGATAAGAAAGAAGTGTCTGCATTTTTTTTATACAACTGACTCATCAGGTAGGCGTTATGCTCCACCATCAGTTGATTCTCTTCTTTCAAGGAAAAATAGTCTGTAAAATTGGTTTTGGTTTTGAAGAACCTGCCAGATATGGCATTACCAACACTTGTCAATTTACGTTTCTGATATGGAAGGTTGTTTATCAACATTATGATACACAACACTTCCAATATCAAAAACAGTAAGACGTTACTGTATTTTTTTAAAAAATTTAATAAACTATACATGTAGTCAATCCAGATTATTTAATCAGGAATGGGAATTTGTCAAAGTTTTTAAGAGCGATACCTGTACCGCGAGCTACGGCTCTCAATGGGTCGTCAGCCACGTGGATAGGCAATTTTGTCTTAGCATGCAAACGTTTGTCGAGACCACGCAACAAAGCACCGCCACCTGTCAAGTAGATACCTGTGCGATAGATGTCAGCTGCCAATTCTGGAGGTGTCTGTTCCAAAGCGTTAAGCACAGCTGTCTCAATCTTAGAGATACTCTTGTCGAGGCAGTAAGCTATTTCTGAGTAGTTAACCTTAATCTCTTTTGGAATACCTGTAAGAAGGTCACGACCATGAACAGCATATTCATCTGGTGGATTGTCGAGTTCTGTCAATGCTGAACCAACTTCAATCTTAATCATTTCAGCTGTTCTCTCACCTATATACATATTGTGTTGCTTGCGCATATACTCAACGATTTCAGCAGTGAAGTCGTCACCAGCAGTGCGTATTGACTTGTTATTAACAATACCGCCGAGAGCGATGACAGCGATTTCACTTGTACCGCCGCCTATGTCGACAATCATATTACCCATTGGTTCAAGAACGTCGATGCCGATACCGATAGCAGCTGCCATTGGCTCATGGATGAGACGAACTTCCTTGGCACCAGCTTGTTCAGCAGAGTCTTTAACAGCTCTCTCTTCAACTTCTGTGATACCAGAAGGAATACAGATAACCATTTTCAATGCTGGAGGGAAGATGCTGTTATGGAAGTTTATCATCTTTATCATATCCCTGAGCATATACTCAGCAGCCTGGAAGTCAGCGATAACACCATCGCGCAAAGGTCTGATGGTCTTGATGTTTTCGTGAGTCTTACCATGCATCATCATAGCACGTTTACCGACAGCCATGACTTTTTGGTCGTCTCTTTGTATAGCTATGATAGAAGGCTCGTCAACAACCACCTTATCATTATAGATAATGACGGTGTTGGCAGTGCCTAAGTCAATAGCTAATTCTTTATTGAAAAATGAAAATAATCCCATTTTGACAATTTTTTAATGTTTGAAGTGACGATAGCCTGTGAATACCATTGCCATGTCGTGAGCATTACAATAGTCGATAGAGTCTTGGTCTTTGATAGAACCACCAGGTTGGATAACTGTTGTAACACCAGCATTATGAGCTATTTCAACACAGTCAGCGAATGGGAAGAAAGCGTCTGATGCCATCACTGCGCCATTGAGGTCGAATTCGAATGATTTAGCTTTTTCAATAGCTTGTCTCAAAGCGTCAACGCGTGATGTCTGACCGATACCTGAAGCATATAATTGCTTGTTCTTTGCAAGAACGATAGCGTTTGAACGGCTATGTTTAACAATCTTGTTTGCAAAAATCAAGTCTTCGATTTCTTGAGCTTCAATGTTTTTGTTTGTAACAGCTTTGAAGTCTTCAACAGTTTCTGTGTGAAGGTCACGGTCTTGAGCCAAGATACCGTTAAGAGCTGTTTTATATACTGTTGTTGGGAAATCGTTTGATTTAAGTTTCAAGACGATTCTGTTTTTCTTTGCGAAGAGAATATCCAAAACGCCTTCGTTGTAGTCAGGAGCTACTATAACTTCGAAGAACATCTTGTTAATTTCGTTAGCTGTCTCAACATCAATAGCTTTGTTACTTACGAACACACCGCCGAAAGCTGAAACTGGGTCGCCTGCCAATGCTGCTTCGTAAGCTTCTGCTATTGTTGGACGTGATGCGATTCCGCATGGATTGTTGTGTTTCAAGATTGCGAATGTTGGCTCATCGAATTCACGGATGAGGTTAAGACCAGCTTCTAAGTCTAACAAATTATTGTATGATAAATCTTTACCATGGAGTTTTTCGAACACCTCATCAAGCTTGCCGTAGAAAACAGCTTTTTGGTGAGGGTTTTCGCCATAACGTAATTCGCTGCGGTTGTCGATGTGGATGTTCAAATCTTTTGATTCGTCATCTTTTGCAAACCAATCGTAAATCATGCCATCGTAGTGAGAACTTGTTGCGAAAGCATATTTTGCGAAACGTTTACGATCTTCGAGGCTTGTGCAGCCGTTTTGTGCTTTGTAGAGTTCCATAAACTCAACATAATATTTTGAATCTGGAACGATGACAACTTCGTTGAAGTTCTTGCCACCAGCACGAATCAATGAGATACCTCCGATGTCAATCTTTTCGATAATCTTAGCAGGGTCGTCAGTTGATTTTACTGTTTCTTCGAAAGGATAGAGGTCAACGATAACGAGGTCGAAAGCTGGGATTTCATATTGTTTCATTTCCTCGACATCCTTCTCGTTTTGCAAACGGCCTAAGATACCGCCGAATACTTTTGGGTGTAATGTCTTAACACGACCGCCGAGAATTGAAGGATATGAAGTGAGAGATTCTATTGTCTTAACAGAATCGTCGAGTTCTTTAATGAAATCGTATGTTCCGCCAGTAGCATAAATTTGAACATCTTGCTCTTTTAATAAAGCAACAATCTTATCTAAATTAGTCTTGTAAAAGACTGATATTAAGCAGGTTTTAATCTTTTTCAAGGGACACGAATTTTTAGGTTAAACATATTGCAATAATAAGAAATATATATCATTAAAAAAAGTGTTTTCAGAAGTTTTTTTTAAGTCAACAAGACTACAAGACCACAAGCGTTTAAATTTTTAACAAAAACTTATAGTCTTGTTGACTTGTTGACTTGTGGTCTTTTATAAAATCCTGAATATTAAACGATTATTTTTTTTATTTTTTTCAAGAAAAAAAACTTGTTTATCGGATTTATTTGTTGTAATTTTACAAGTCAAATTTTTTTAATGTGAATACTCGTTGGATTTTAAATAAAGATATTGATAAACAAATTGTTGGCGAATTGTCAAATGCTTTAAGCATTGATGAAAATCTCGCTACTTTGCTTGTCCAACGTGGTATTACAAATTATGATGAAGCCAAAGATTTCTTCCGTCCTTCTTTAACACATCTTCACGATCCTTTCCTGATGAAAGATATGGATAAGGCTGTTGAACGTGTAAAGAAAGCTTACGAAAACGGAGAGAAAATCTTGATTTACGGTGACTATGACGTTGATGGTACAACAGCCGTAGCTTTGATATACACATATCTCAAAAATTTCATCAGCAAGAAAAAGATTGAGTTTTACATTCCTGACAGATACGAGGAAGGTTATGGCATATCTTATAAAGGTATAGATTATGCAGCCGAAAATGGCTTCAGCCTCGTCATTGTTCTTGACTGCGGTATCAAGGCTGTTGATAAAATAGAATACGCAAACGAACGTAATATCGATTTCATTATTTGCGACCACCATCGTCCAGGCGATGAGATTCCTAATGCTGTAGCAGTATTAGATTCTAAACGTCCAGATTGTCAATATCCTTATAAAGAATTATCCGGTTGTGGCGTCGGCTTCAAACTCATAACAGCTCTTTCAATGAGCTTGAATCGCCCTATAGAAGAAGTGTACGAACTTCTTGACTTAGTGGCTGTAAGTATCGCTGCCGACATCGTTCCTATCACTGGAGAAAACAGAGTCCTTGCTTATTACGGACTTATGCTCATAAACAAAAATCCACGACCAGGACTCGAAGCTGTGCTCAGCCACGCTAACGTCCACAGAGTGGAAGAGGAACCTTCAACAAATTCTGAACAACCTCAAAACGTACTTAATAAAGAAGTAACTATCAGCGATTTGGTCTTCATGATTGGACCTCGTATCAATGCTGCCGGCAGACTTGAAAAAGCCAGCGACTCGGTGAGACTGCTCATCGCTGAAAGAAAAGAACATGCTGAAAAGCTAGCTTCTTCAATAAACGACCTTAACGTAAGACGTCGCGAATTCGATAATAAAATCACTGAAGAAGCTCTCTCAATGATTCAACAAAACGAGAAACTCCTCAATGCCAAAAGTACTGTTATCTTCAACGAAAACTGGCATAAAGGCGTTATCGGAATCGTTGCATCACGACTTACAGACAGTTACTACAGACCAACGATAGTTTTGACAAGATCGAACAACCTCATCACAGGTTCTGCTCGTTCTATTAAAAACTTCGATATTTATGACGCTATCGACAACTGTTCTGATTTATTGGAACACTTCGGTGGTCATAAATATGCTGCAGGTTTATCTTTAAAACCAGAAAACCTTGCTGAATTTGCTCGTCGCTTTGAAGAGTATGTGGCAAATAATATTGACAACGAAGAACTTATTCCAGAACTTAATGTAGATTTAGAGATTAACTTCTCCGATATCACACCTAAGTTCGTAAGAGTATTGAAACAATTCGCTCCTTTCGGACCTGGAAATATGGCTCCTGTGTTCCTTTCAAGAGACGTTATCGACACTGGTTCATCACGCCCTGTAGGTGGACAAGATAGAAAACATCTTAAGTTGTCAATGACTCAAAAAAATGATAGCGATATAGTCTTACCAGGTATTGCTTTCCAAAAAGGTGCAGACTATCAAAGAGTTAATTCTAAAGAACCTTTCGCAATATGTTATTGCATAGAGAAAAACTTCTGGCAAGGAAAGACAAACCTTCAGCTTAATGTGAAAGATATTAAGTTCGATTTCTTTGAATAAATCCTGGAAATTTTATTCTTATTAAAGAGTGATTGGGATGAATATCACTTTCACAGCTATAAACAAGCCAAATATGATCAATATTATTCCTATTATTTGGTTCATGATTTTCATCATCTTTTCTGTGAAAAATCTCTTAAGAGAATAAGCTCCTGCTGCTTTGAGAATATCGAAGAACAACACCGTAGCAAAAACACCTAAAAAGAAAATTATCATAGAATATTTGTTGCCGCTAAAATTACTTGATGCCGTTGCAACGCATGTAATCCAAAAGACCCATACAAAAGGATTGAAAATATTGATAACAAAACCTTTAGTGAGAAAAATATACCATTTAGGTTTATCAATAAATTTCTCATTCATATTATTGATCTTCTGATTATTATTCTCACTGATATGCATAATCTTTTTAGGAGAAAGAAGGAAAGTGTAAATACCAAAGATTATCAATATGATACCTGCACTTATTCCTGCATATATCATATTTTCTCTATCATTGATGTTAAACTGAACATTTGTCATCATCATCAATGCAACAATAAAAATGTCGTTTAAGATAATTCCTAAATCAAGAAACATAGCAGACTTAAAACCTCTGCTAATACTTGTTTGTATCAATGTAAAGAAAGCTGGTCCGAAACCCATTATCAGGGCTAATGACAATCCGATAATTACACCTTCTAAAAATATCATTTATCTGAATTTAAAGATGATATAAATTCTTTCCAGTCTTCGTATCTCTTGCCTTTCAAAACACGTGGGAATTTTGTTGCTCCACCTATTCTCGCTGTCTTTTCCATGAAGTCATAGAAAACATGTGTTGGCAAAACATCAATATATAAATTTCTCAAAGCTTCTTCACGTTCAACGCGATAGTCATCATTCAAAACTTTAAGATGTTCATCAATCTTCTTGATTGCCAACTCTTTGTCGATAGGTTCATCGCAAGCTATATACCAATGATGAGCAAATGTCTTGTCTTCACGGAATCCTGCTACTGTAAACTCGTTGATATCAACTTTAAGCTCGTTAGAAATATTTTCAACAGCTTGATTCATATTATCTTGTGAAAGATGTTCACCAACCAAACTCAAGAACTGCTTTGTTCTTCCGCTAATAGTGATTTCACATTTTTCTTTATTGACGAACTTAACGACATCACCTATTAAATATCTCCATGAGCCAGCATTTGTTGATAACAAAATTGCATAGTCAACACCTTCTTCAACTTCGCTTAAAGTAAGAGAAGAACAATTTTGTTTTATGTTGCCGTCTTCGTCGAAGTTATTTTCGTTAAAAGGAACGAATTCATAATATATACCATTATCGAGAACAAGCTGCATTATGCGTTTGTTAAGGTCGACTTGATAAGCTATATAACCTTCTGATGCCAAATAACTTTCGCTATAAACAACAGGTTTACCGAAAAGTTTTTCGAAACTCTTTTCATAAGGTGTGAAAGCGACGCCACTATGAACATAAGCTGATAATGAAGGCCATAAATCGTGGATTGTGTTTAGGTTATATTCTTTAATGATTCTTTCCAAAAGAATTTGTACCCATGAAGGAACACCTACTAAAACACCTATATCCCATGATGGTGCTTTTTTAACCATCTCATCGAGTTTGGTGTTCCAGTCTGTTGTTTGTGATATTTTTCTTCCTGGCTTATAGAAATATTCAAACCAGAAAGGAAGTTTTGCAGCAGTGATACCTGAAAGGTCGCCTGCATAATAAGTTCCATTATATTGAAGATGTGTACTGCCGCCAATCATCAAGAAGCCTTTGTCGTAGAAATCTAAAGGGAAATCGTATTTAGTAGCAGCAAGAATCTGCTGGATACTAGCTTTCTTAATAGATCTTAGCATATTATTGGTGATTGGGATAAACTTGCTTGATGCCTCAGAAGTACCTGAACTCAAAGCAAAATATTTCACCTTTCCTGGCCATGTGACAAATTCCTCTCCATTCAAGGCGCGGAACCACCAGTTCTTATACATGGAATTGTAATCAAAGATTGGAACGTTTTCCTTATAAGTTTTAAGAATATCTTCAGATTTTAATATTTCATCGAACTTATAATGCTGACCAAAAGCAGTGTTAGACGCTTTTTTAAGTAGTTTTGTCAGTTCCTTAGTTTGAGATTTAACAGGGTTTAATCTCTTCTTTTTCATATCAATAGGAATATTACCTACTGAATATATGGTCTTCATTAATGTTCCAAATATCTTTGACATGCTTTTATTTTTTATTTCACAAAAATAAGAAAAAAAAAATTCTAATATTTACGTACATTGAAAAAAAATATTACTTTTGTGTCATAATATTAACCAAAAAAAATTAAAATCATGAGAAAATTTTTATTATCATTAGTAGCAATTTGCTTCTTAGGTTTAGGTGTTCAAGCTCAAGAAATGAGTAAAGGTCAATTAGTAGGTAGTGCACGTTTAGGTTTAGGCGGTGGTGGCTTCCCAGTCGTTGTTTCAGCTGATTATGGTATTGTTGATCATCTTATCAATAAAAAAGACGCTATCTCTGTTGGTGGTCAAGTTGGTATGTTTATTTGGAACGATGGTTATGAAAGCCATATTAACTTTACTTTAGCAGCAAGAGGTAACTTCCACTATCAATTCATTGATAACTTGGATACTTATGCAGGTCTTCAAATTGGTCTCCACACAGCAGGTCTTGGCTTCGGCTTCGATTTAGGTGCTCGTTACTACTTCAACGATAAATTCGCTGCAAATATCGAATTTGGTGGTTGTGGTTTCACAGGTGTTTCAGCTGGTATCTCAATGAAACTCTAAGAATTTAAAAACAATCCAAATAAAAAATACCGATTTCAAATTTGAAGTCGGTATTTTTTTTACTGTAACAATTTGTTATTTCTTGTATTCTAATTCATATAAATCGTGTAAATCGTGGTCTGACATTTTCATAATGTCTTTGTAATCCATTTGTTTGGTTAATAATAACCATTCAAAAAATTCGTCTAAAAAAGATTGTATTCCTGCTCCGTGAGCTTTGTGATAAAAAAGACTTAATTTCTTTTCCGCTTTGATATCATCATAACCTTCTTGTTGTTGCTTCAGTAATTCAATTAAGTTTTCCATAGCTTTATATTTTTAAGAGTTAATAAATATTCAAATAGTCTACAAATATACAAAATTGAACCACTTTTGTCAATAACTTTATCCTATTTTTTTTATTTTTTTCTTGTTAAATAATATTAACACAAATTGTTGTCCGTTAACAATAGTCTAATGTCTTTATACATGATGATATGGTTCACCTTTAATAATAGTGAAAGCTCGATAAAGTTGTTCAACGAAAATCAATCGAATCATCTGATGAGAAAATGTCATTTCTGAAAGACTTATCTTGAATTTGCATTTGTCATAAACTTCTTTTGAAAAACCGTATGGTCCGCCAACAACGAAGACTATTCTCTTACTTCCAGCATTCATCTGTTTCTCAATCCATTGTGAAAATAACACAGATGTAAAAGTCTTACCTTTTTCATCCAATAAAATCAAATCGTCACCTGGATTTAATTGTGATAAAATCAAATCACCTTCAGCTTTTTTCTGCTGCTCTTCTGTTAAGGTCTTCCTATTTTTTATATCAGGAATAACCTTCATTTCAAAAGGAATATAATGCTCTAACCTTTTGATATATTTACCGATACCTGTTTCTAAATAAGATTCGTCGGTCTTGCCTATTACTAAAAATAAAATTTTCATACCTTTTTAAAGACTACGGACAACAGTCAACAGACATTGTCCATATTTATTATTCAGAGAACAAAGGTAAAAAGAATTTATAATTAAAAATCAGAAATTCAAAACATCAAAAACTCAAATTTTTTTTAAGATTTTGAACTTCTGAAATTCTGAATTTTTATAATAATTTTTTTAATTTTGAAGAAAAATAAAATAAAGTATAATATAATGGAAATCAATGTTTTTCTAAATACGATAAAGCAAGAATTTATTGAAAGTTGTAATTTATACAGTCCAAATCAAATCGGAAATAGTATAAGCATATATAAAGAAGGAGAGGATTTTCCAGAACTTGACGAGTTTCAACTTGCTATTGTTGGTGTTGAAGAGGAACGTAATTCATACAATAACGAAGGTTGTAAAGATGCTCCAAATGCTATAAGAAAATCATTATATCAACTTTATAATCATTGGAGTGATTTAAAAATCATTGACTTAGGAAATATTAAAACTGGTTTCGATATCGATGATACTTATTTTGCTCTTAACAGAGTCTTCAGTATTTTGATGAGATATCGTATCGTACCTATTATAATAGGTGGCAGTCAGGATTTGACTTATCCAATGTATCAAGTCTATGAAAATACAGGTAAGTTGGTTAATATCACTTCTATAGATTCTCGTTTCGATATTGGCCAAGATGAGGAAGAATTAAATTCTAATTCTTATTTAAGTCATATTATATTACATCAGCCAAGTTTTCTTTTTAATTATACCAACATCGGATATCAGAGTTATTATGTTGATAATCATCATGTAGATTTGATGAAGCAACTCCTTTTCGATGTTCATAGAATTGGAAATATAAAAGCTAATATAGAAGTCACAGAGCCATTATTACGTAATGCCGACATCATCACTATCGACACTTCTGCTTTTCGCGCTGCCGATGCTCCGGGAGTTAAATTTAACTCACCAAACGGTTTCTCTTCTGAAGACGGATGCAAGATGACACGTTACGCCGGAATGAATCCAAAACTGACTTCAATAGGTTTCTTTGAATATAATCCTAAATATGATATTAACAATATAACTGCCAATACTTTATCACAAATGATATGGTATTTTATTGAAGGTTTCAGCTTACGCATTAACGATTTTCCTAGCAATAATAACAAGGATTTCAAACGTTATATCGTCAACTTAGAAGGATTTGATGAAGACATAATTTTCCTTTGTCATAAAGTAAGTGGAAAATGGTGGATTGACTTGTCATTCAAGAGCAAAGACAGAGAAAAATACGAACGTCATCATTATATTCCTTGTTCAAGAGAAGACTACGATTTGGCAATGGAAAACGAACTGCCAGATAAGTGGTGGCAGTTTTATCAGAAACTAATGTAAAATTGAAAATTGAAATTTGAAAGTTAAGGTAATTTTCAAATTTCAATTTTCAGTTTTCAATTTTCAAATTGTTCTGTCTGGATTATTATTTATAAAGGTAAGCCAGCTTGAGCTCGATGATTTTTTTGCTTTAGGTATTTTAACAGTTTTTGTTTCGTCGGTATCGTTAACGATATTAAGTGAGCGTTGGAAATAATGACACACTGCAGCTGCTGTGGCATCAGTAGCGTCTAAAAAATCTGGCAAGTGGTCAAACTTAATGATTTTCTGTAACATTATCGCCACTTGTTCCTTCGACGCTGCACCATTACCTGTTATCGACTGTTTTATTTTACGAGGCGAATATTCAAAAATTGGAATGTCACGGTACAATGCAGCAGCCATAGCAACGCCTTGCGCTCTGCCAAGCTTCAACATCGACTGAACATTTTTACCGTAAAATGGAGCTTCAATCGCTAATTCATCAGGATGATATTCATCAATAATCTCTAGAACTCTTTCAAAAATTTTCTTCAATTTTAAAGCTTGATTATCATATTGTTTCAGCTTCAAAACTCCCATTCTTAATAATGAAAGCTGCTTGTCTCTCTGCATAATCAAACTATAACCCATTATCAAAGTTCCAGGGTCGATGCCTAATATTATCCTTTCCTTAACCAATTTTTTTTATTTTTGTAGAGTTATGAATAGCAGAGCAAAAATAATAAAATTCACAGAAATACTTATCAAAATAGTAATCGTACTATTAGGCATTTGGATTTTATATAAAAAAATATTTCATAACCAAAATATTACACAACTCATAACTGATTTTAAATTATCAGTCACAACAAGCAAAAATTACCTTTTAATATTATTTACATTCTTATTAGTTCCTCTTAATATTTATTTAGAAGGAATTAAATGGAAAGTACAACTCATACCTATTGAAAATATAAGTAAATGGAAATCATTTCTTTCAATTTTTACTGGTATGACTTCTGGAATGTTTTTTCCAAACAGAATGGGCAATTTTCTTGGCAGGATTTTCATGTTGGAAAAAGGCGATAGAATAAAAGCTGCTATGGTGACAATTGTTGGTGGAATGGCACAGATGATTGCAACGGTCAGCATTGGATTACTAGCTTCAATATTTTTCGTTAATAAATATTTTATACTATTCTTAATAGCATCAATTTTAATCATTGCTACATTATTAATAATGTATTTCAACATACATTTATTAAAATATTTTCAATTTTTAATTCCTAAAAAATTTAAAGAAAAGACTAAAGAATATTTTGAGATTTTTTCTCTTTACAAAAAGAAAGAATTGTTAATGATTTTAACATTCTCTTTTTTAAGATATTTTCTCTACACCTTCCAATTCGTGCTTCTAATATGGGCTTTCAACATACCATTAAATTATCTGGAAGCTATGATACCTATTTCACTAACATATTTATTAATGATGGTGATACCATTTATCACAATAACAGAAATAGCCGTGAGAGGTTCTGTAAGTATTTTAGTATTTGAAAAATGGCTGACACTTAACAATATAAGTACATCATACGGAATGATGGTATTTTCTGCAAGTTCATTATTATGGATTTTCAACATAGCAATTCCAGCAGTTTTTGGATTATTCTTAATACATCGCTTTAAATTTTTTAGAAAAAATGAATCTTGAACTTCTTCAAATATTATTAAATATAATACTGATAATAAGTGCTTTATATCTAGTTTGTATTTTTGCATTCACTTATGGATTATATAACTTAAAGGAAAGATATTTCACTTTCAACAAAAAAAATGACCTTAAAGTTTCCGTTTTGATAGCAGCAAGAAATGAAGAGAAAAATATAAAAAAATTATTAAAGTCAATTTATAATCAAACATTTACAAAAGAACTATTTGAAGTAATTATCATTGACGATCATTCTGAAGACAACACCTTATCAATTGTTGAAAATTTCATTAAGGAAAATAACGACATCAACTTAAAGATTTTCAGTGCTGAAAAAGAAGGAAAGAAATTTGCAATTTCCCAGGCTTTACATTTGGCACACAACGAATTAGTTATCGTCACTGACGCCGATTGTGTTCTAAAAACAACATGGATTGAAAGTATTGTTAATTTTTATAAAGAAAAAAAATGCAAGATGATTTTGGCTCCTGTTCTTTTGTCACCAGCTGAAACTTTTTTTGAAAAGATTCAGGTTTTAGAACATTTAAGTTTGATAGGAAGCACTGCAGGCTCGGCAAACATAGGTTTTCCGGTGATGTGCAACGGAGCCAATATGGCTTATGAAAGAGAAGCAGCTTTAGAAGTAGAAAAATTCAGAAAAGATTTTAACATTCCATCGGGAGATGATATGTTTTTAATGGAACAATTCGTTAAAAATTATGGACAACAAAGCGTCAAATTCTTATTGAGCAAATCAGCAATTGTTGAAACGAAAACATGTAAAACTATTTCAGACTTTTTCCGTCAGAGGAGAAGATGGGTTTCCAAAACCAAGGCTTATACTAGCTGGAAGATTTTAGCTACAGCTTTCATAGTTTTATTTTTCAATTTAAGCATAGTTTCGCTGTTTGTAAGCGCGTTTTTCATCCCAGCCTTGTGGAGTCTTTATTTTTTATTAACACTCCTTAAATTCTTTATAGATTTGCCACTACTTAAAAACATAACATCATTCATGAATCAAAGCAGTCTTTTAAAATGGACCTTGCCTTTGGAATTCATATATCCATTTTACGTTGTATTCACAGCCATCAGCGGAATGTTAATTAATGTAAAGTGGAAACTATAATTATTTACACTGAACTTTGAACTCTGACACTGAACTTTGACACTGAACTTAAAAAATAAAGTATAAGTTCAAAGTTCTTAGTTCAAAGTTCTTAGCTCATAGTTCTTAGTTCTTAGTTCTTAGTTCATCCCCCTCTCATTCTTTTATATATTTTTTTAAAATTAAAATTAATATGAAAAATTGGATGAATGAGTCATTGTTGATAACTCTTTAAATGATTATAAATCACAAAAATAACCCTTATTTTTATTGTTGATAACTTTGTTTAAACATGTTAACAAACGATGATAAATTTTGTTCAAAACGTAAAATTGTTGATTTGTTAAAAAGTTTTAAAATAAAATTAACAAGTTTAAGAGTTATTAACAATTAAAATGTTGATAACTTGTATAATATTGATTACTAATAATATACGAATTTTATAAATATCTGATTTTTTTTTGTAAAATATTCATAATTAGTGAGAAAAATAGTATTTAATCATTAAAATATTTTTTAACTTTGTAAAAATTTATCAACAATTGTAATATGAAAAGATTAATTCCTATAGCTTGCGATCATGGTGGATTTGCCATGAAGCAATATATCATTGAAAGACTGATAGAAAGCGGTTACGAAGTAAAAGATTACGGAACATTTTCAGAAGAAAGTGTAGATTATCCAGATTACATCCATCCATTGGCACAGGATATTCAAGATGGAGTTTATCCACTTGGTATTATTTTATGTGGCAGCGGCAATGGCGCACAGATGACTGCTAACAAACATCCAAACGTAAGAGCTGCTCTTTGCTGGAATGTAGAACTTGGAAGATTGGCACGTCAACACAACGATGCTAACATTTTGACACTTCCTGGTCGTTTCATCGAAAACGAATTAGGTTGGGAAATAGTACAAGCTTATTTGACAACAGATTTCGAAGGCGGTCGTCACGCTAACAGAGTTGCAAAAATTAACCTTAAATAAAATAGGTGTGCATGAATGATAAAGGAATAGTTTTTAATCAGAATGCGAAAAAGATAGCTTTCGACGACGAACATTATGAAAATATGATGTTACGTTACGATTCTTTTATGCACAATGTTGAAAACCGTTCCAATTATTATTCAAACATAGAACTAGAAAAACAAAGAGCCTTTAACATAAGAAGCAAGGCTTTTAAAAAATTAGATAAGTTATTAGTCGATTTCGACACCAATTTTACCAATAATGGCGGTAATTTGTTGTGGGCCAACGACTCTGACGAAGCTTTAAAAATGATTTACGATATTTTAAGTCAGAATAGAGTAAAGAAAATCGTCAAGACAAAGAGTACCACACTAGAAGAAATAGATTTGATATCTTATCTAGAAATGAAAAAGATAAAAGTCACCGATACTAATATCGGTGACTTTGTATGTGCAGCTTTTAATGAGAAACCTTACAATTTCAAGTCATCGGCAGCACATAAAACCACAGAGCAAGTAGCTGATTTATACGCGAGTAAATTCGGTATAAAAGAAGGTTGCAATGTGAGGCAACTAACAGCTTTCACAAAAAATGCATTAAGAAACGATACTTATCAACCAGAAGCTTTAGTAACAGGCGCGAATTTCCTAGTCTCCAACACTGGCACGATAGTGTTAACAGAAAATGAAGGAAATATTTTAAAATCAAGCACTTTTGCGCCAATACATATTATAGTAGCAGGAATTGATAAAATGATTAGTTCTATGGACGAACTGGGAGTTTTGTTACCATTATCGTCTTTATACGATTCAAACAATAATGTTTCTTCTTTATATTCTTTTGTAAATAAGCCATTGACAAATAATGGAGTGGTTCAAAAATTATATGTAATTTTACTTAATAATAACAGAACCAATATTTTATCAAAAGACAAACAAAGAAATATCTTATCGTGCATACAATGCGGAGCTTGTTTGGAAGTATGTCCTATTTATAATACTGTAGGCGGTCACACTTATGATGAGTACAATCCAGGACCTGTAGGTTCAATATCTTTACCATTATTGAAAGATATAGAAGAGACATCACATTTCTGTTCGTTATGTACTTTATGTGGCAGATGTTCAGAGGTTTGTCCTGTTAATATCCCTTTAAAAGATTTATTTATAGAAAACAGAAAAGACTTGATAAAGCTAGATAAATCTTTGGTAGGGGAGAAGAATTTTTTCAGTGTATTGATGAAAAAAATGACTAGCAGGAAAAATCTTGACAAATATGGAAGCAATTTCAAAGATATGGAATTAAGTTATCATATCAAGAAAAAGTGGGGATCAAAAAGAGAATTACCAAAATTTGCAAAGGAATCATTTTCAGAGTATTGGAAAAATATTAACAATAATAATAAATAAGATGAAGAAGACAATTTTACTTTTATTAGCATTATGCATCACATCAATGATGTTTGCAGATAATTTTGTGATGATCAAAGTTAAAGATCAGAAAAATTTAATAGAAATGTTTAACAATCAAGACATTAATATTCATTATTATAATGATAATTTTGTACTTGCTACATCAGAAAATCTTAATGATAATATGATTTTGTTAGATGAAAAATCATTTGAAGACAATGAATTATATTACATAGTTTATTGTGAAAAAGAAAATCAACAAAGTTATATTGAAAGAGAAAATATTGAAGTTTTATTCAGTAATAATGATTTATTGATTGTCAAACCATTGGCAGATAATATAAATCCTTATAAAAATGATGGTGTTGTTGCAATCGATAATAAAACAGCAAGATTAGCTCAATCATATCGTAATGAATTTCCAACAATAACAGAAGAAGATAAAATTGTTAGAGAATTAATGGATGAAGTTGAAATTGAAAATTTACAAATTACAGTTCAACATTTACAAGATTACGAAAGAAGATATTACAATTCAACAGAGGCATACGCAGCAGGAGATTGGATTTACGAACAATTTGAAAATTTAGGATTCAATGAGCTTGATGGTTTGGAAGTTGAACAATTTGAATTTAAATATGGTGTAAATGAATCATCTCCAAACATTATCGCAACACAATGGGGAACAAAATATCCTGACCAATATATTATCTGCGGTAGCCACTATGATTCATATAGTCATTCTGGTATGTGTCCAGGTGCTGACGATAATGCAACAGGTGTTGCTACAGTTTTAGAGACAGCAAGAATTTTATCACAATATAGTTTTGAACGTACAATTATTTATTGTGCATTTTCTGCTGAAGAACAAGGTTTGATTGGTAGCGGTGCTTACGCTTCATTTTGTGCAGATATGGGTTATGATGTAGTTGCTTATTTTAATAATGACATGAATGGTTATTTACATGAAGGCAATGAAATTCATATCGACTTGATTTATCCAGATAATGTTGCTCCTCTTGGTGAATATTATATGAGCTTAGCTGGTGTTTATTTCCCAGAATTACAAGTACGTCACGTAACATTCAATAAAGGTGACAGTGACCATACATCATTTAATAAGAATGGTTTCATGGGAATTTATCCTTTCGAAGACAAAGACAATCCAAGTCCATACATGCACACAGGTAATGATATTATAGGTGTAAGTGTCAATTCATTTGAACAATCACAAATTTTCACACAAATGAATCTTGCTAGTGTTGCAACATTGGCTACATTATCACCAGAAAATGTTATGGAAAATGAATACAATTATATAAATATTTTCCCAAATCCTGCTAAAAACACATTAACATTAACATCAGAATCAAATGAAATAAATGAAGTTATGATAGTTAATGCATTAGGACAAATTGTTAAGGAATTTTCATTTGAAACAAACACTACAGTAGATATTAAAGATTTAAATAGTGGTGTTTATTTTGTTAAGATATTAGGTGAAAAATCATTAACAAAGAAAGTTGTTGTTAGAGATTAATGAATTAAACATAAAAGTTATGAAGAAGTTAGTATTTTTAATTCTATCATTGTTGATGATAGTTTCTGTTCAGGCGCAGACTGTCATAACAAAAGATTTCAACGATTATCAAGAAGATGTCATTTTAAATGGTCAAGATAATTGGGTTGCTAGAGCACACAGTGCTGGTGGCGGACAGTTGAAAGTGGAATATTTAGGTGCAGGTGGAGAGACTGCGCCAGATGAGTCATTGGCAGTATTCTTTGACAATGCTAATACAAATTATGGTGAAGTGGCAACACACAAATCGACTTCTGATTTTCAATTCGATTTTTCACAAGGTGGAACGATAGAAATAGAGTTAGATGTTTTGCGTAACCACTGGGGAACTGTTTTTGGAGTAGGTTATGATGCTGACGGCGACGGTGTTGTTTTGCCACCAATGAACTATGAGACAACAGAACCAAATCCAAACTTGTCAAGTAAAGACGGCGGTATTTATTTTACCACAACAGGTTTTGACGAAAGACCTAAATTTGTTAATGGTATTGTATTACCTAACAATAAATTAGCTGTTGACTTCGACTATGAACAAAAGGGATGGTCACGTTGGAAAATCATGATTGACCTTGAAGCTAATAATGGCGAAGGTAGCGTTACATTATTCTCTGACTATGGTTGTACTGGTGAATTTCAACCTGTTCCAGAGATTCAAGGTATCAATGCTGGTTTGAAGCCAGGTTCTGGCGACCGTTTCGACCCAGCTATGTGGGATGGTATCTTCTTCTTGAACAGCTCACATGCTGCTTACGATAATTTATTGGTTCGTCATATTCCAGCAGGTTTGGCATCACAGTTTATAGAATTCCCTATAATTTCAGACCAACTTATCTTTGCTGAACCTATTAAATTGAATGCTACTGCAACCTCAGGATTAGAAGTCAATTTTGAATTAATAGAAGGACCAGCAACATTAGAAGGTAATGTCTTGACATTGACAGGTGAAGAAGGTATTGTTAAAGTTAAAGCTGTACAAAACGGTAATCAAGAATGGCAAGCAGCTCCTTCTGTAACACGTACTTTCGAAGTTATAGACCCTAATAAATATACTCCTGAAATCACAATTCGTCGTCCTTATGACGGAACAATGGTTTATGTAAATGACCTCGAATCTCCTATCATTTTATCACTTAGTGTTTATGTAGAACATGGCGATGCTATCAAATTCGAGTCAGTTACATGTGATATCGAAGGAGAAACTATTGAATTGAAGACATCTTATCCTGATAATCCAGATAATGGTTACTGGTATGCCTCATGGACACCTACTAAATATGGTACATTCAACATGACAGCTAATGTACAACAGTCAGGTGGAAAAGTTACAAGTGTTTCAAATACTTTCGAAGTAACTAACGAATTTGATAATATCAGCGTTACAGCTTTCGACGGAGATTTAGCAGTGACACCAAGCAAACAATACAATTACAATGAATATGTATTTCCAACACATGTCAATGCTTTCAATAAAATAGATTTGATATACAATCATAATTGCGTCAATGGAGTTTGTGACCCATACGACAGAGTTGGTCATTGCCGTATCAAAAACTATCGTGGTGAATGGATAGAGCTTTATCGTTATGTGACACCTTTCGGTGGAGAATGTGATGATAAATTAGATGTAACAGATTACACTACATTATTACAAGGTCTCGTTGAATTTGAACTCTATTTCCAAACATGGGACGGACAAGGTTATATTCCTACAGCTATTTTTGATATGACAAAGGGTCAGCCAGAATATAAATATATCAATATGAATGAAATTTGGAATGGCATATATGACTTTGGCGATTATAGAAACAGACAACCTGTTCCAACACAATTATATACTTTCTCAGAAGAAGTTGAGAAAGCTAATTTAAAGATTACCACAACAGGTCACAACTGGAGTAGCGGTAATAACGGAGCTTATAATACAGGCAATGCTGCAGAATTCTACGAAGCAACTCATAACATTCTCATCAATGATGAAAAAGTTTATGAACAACATTTATGGAGAACATGTAATCCTAACCCAGCTGGCTGCCAACCACAAGCTGGTACATGGACTTACAACCGTTCTGGATGGTGTCCAGGTTCTTT
This sequence comes from Bacteroidales bacterium, assembly GCA_045648285.1. Taxonomy (GTDB): domain Bacteria; phylum Bacteroidota; class Bacteroidia; order Bacteroidales; family F082; genus Limimorpha. Next base: position 23,174 of record JAZRNQ010000035.1, read on the forward strand.
GGCTATGGTATGGGACTACAGTCTCGATGAATATATTGCAGATAGCACAATCAATTTGTTCTATCAATTAGATCCATCATATATTGATGAATGTCATCCAAATCACCCTGACTGTGTCAACGGACAAAATTATTGCTCTAACTGTTTGGCAGCTGACAATCCAATCTTAAGAGTATCAGCTAAAGTTGTTACTTATAGTAATGATGTAGATGCTATTTATGTGACAGCTGGCGTTGAAGAACACAAAGCACCATTCGAAGTAGGATTGTTCCCTAACCCTGCTACTGATGCTTTAAGATTGACAACAGATTACGACAAGGGATTTGTCTGCGTACATATTGTAAATATGCAAGGCCAAGAAGTACGTAACTTTGTCTTTGAAGGAACTGCAACAATAGATATTTCAGACTTTGCACCTGGAATGTATTTTGTTAACGTAATCGGAGGACAAGTAGTTACAAAGAAACTGGTTGTTAAGTAATTCATAATTCACAATGCATAATGCATAATTAAAGCCGCTACTTTTTGAAGTAGCGGCTTTTTTGTGCAAATAAAGTAATTATGAATTATACATTATGCATTACGAATTAACAAAATCATCCTCTATCAAAGAAAATGCTTTTTCTGCTTACGGAGAGAGGGAGAGCCAGCACCATGCTACATTCTGGTAATAAGTTAAGATTCATCACAGCCTGACCCACTGAGAACATGACGCGGCTGTCGATTCGGAAGTCAGCGGCTAATGATGCTGCAGAGCCTATTGCTATTCCGAGGTCGTTGGCGTTGAAGAAACAAGGCACGTTTTTAGGTTTGTCGCCGCAAGCCTTGAATCCGCAGGCGCCACAGTTCAATCCGAGAGGACTAATCTTCATTCCGAACAAAATCACTGCGCCGCAGTTCAAGATGTTTTCTGCGTCGCGGTTGAGGAATGCCATGTCGCGTTCAATAGCGAGTTGTTTCATTTTTTCAGCTATAGTTACTATTGTGTCGTCGGTTGCTACTGCGAGCACGAGATTATCTATTCCTCTTGCCTTAGGTGCGGTGCGAGCTGCAGCCATCAGTTTATTGGCAATATCCTTGATATTTTCATTGCGGATGTCTTCTTCAAAAGTTATCATAGTATCTGTTTTTTTTATGTTTAATGAAAGACAAAATTAAGGAAAAAAAGTTTAGAAAAAATTATCAACAAAACATATTTAAAGATAAATAAATCGTATCTTTGTAGGTGAATTGGTGGCTGTACAGCCACCTTTTAAACAATTTGTAATCTTAAATCAAAAAATTATGAGGTACTTAACATTAGAAAAAGCTATTGAGGCATGGAATAAAATCCAGCCGTTATCAGAAAACGACAGACAAAAATTAAGTCGTAGATTTACCGTTGATTTTAACTATAACTCTAACCATATCGAAGGTAATACTTTGACGTATGGTCAAACGGAAATTTTGTTGCTTTTCGGAAAGGTTATAGGAGAAGCTGACATTAAAGATGTGCAGGACATGGCTGCAAGTAATGTCGCATTAAAAATGATGAGAGAAGAGTCTTTAATACAAAATTCATCTCTCACTCAAAATTTCATTCGTACATTACATAAAATCATGCTGCGTGAAGATTACACTGTACATAAAAATCTTCCTGGAGGTTTCACTACAAGCTATGTGGTTCACGCCGGTCAATACAAAACACGTCCTAATAGTGTCATCACACGTTATGGCGACCGTTTCGATTATGCTTCTCCAGAAGAAACACCAGCTTTGATGACAGACCTTGTTGATTGGTATAATCAAGCTGAAAAAGAAGGAAAGCTTTCTCCTGTTGAATTAGCAGCTTTATTTCATTATCGTTATATCAGGATACACCCTTTTGAAGATGGAAATGGCCGTATCGCTCGTTTGCTTGTTAACTACATACTATCAAAACATGGCTATCCTATGATAGTTGTTAGAAGTCGTAACAAATGGGAATATCTTGAGGCTTTGCATCAAACAGATTTGCAAGTTGGCTTAGGCCCGAATGTAGGAGCGCAAGCTACACTTCAATCAATAAAACCATTTATGCAATATTTTACAGGATTGGTGGCTCGTGAGATTTACAACGATGTTTGTTTTTTAACAGAACAAGACGAACTTCTTTGGTGGTATGATGGCGAGAAGGTGGAGTTTCGTTCGGCAAATTATGCTAAGATATTAAAACTAATGATGTCGGAACCAGTTGTTACACTTGAATACATTCAGAAGGAGTTAGGTATAAATATGTCAGCGGTAAAGAAATTAGTTAATCATTTATTGAAAAATAACTACATTGAACGTGGCGAAAAAGACGGTTCCTGGCGAGTCTTTATCACACCTTCTATTTACTAATCTTGTTAACATTTCACAGAAAAATATTTATTATCTTTGCACCTTAAATTAATATCTTATAAAACTTTATAAAAATGGAAAATAACGACAAACATTTCAAACGTTACACGGTAACGACAGCATTACCTTACGCTAACGGTCCAGTGCATATCGGTCACTTGGCAGGCGTTTATATCCCAGCAGATACTTACGTCCGTTACCTCCGAATGAAAGGTGAAGAGGTTTTGTTTGTCGGCGGCTCAGATGAGCACGGCGTGCCTATCACTATCAAAGCTGAAAAAGAAGGCTGCACCCCTCAAGATATCGTCGATAGATACCACAATATAATCAAAGATTCTTTCGAAAAACTTGGAATCAGCTACGACATCTATTCTCGTACTAGCTCCAAGACTCACCACGAGACAGCAGCTGCTTTCTTCAAAAAACTCTACGAAGAAGGTAAGTTCATCGAAAGAGAATCAGAACAGTTCTTCGACCCAGAACGTAACAAATTCTTGTCAGACCGCTATATCATCGGTACTTGCCCTAAATGCGGCAACGACCACGCTTACGGCGACCAATGCGAGAAATGTGGTTCTTCAATGAGCCCTGACGAACTCATCAATCCTCACTCAGCTCTCAGCGGCGCAGAACTCGTCAAGAAATCAACAAAACACTGGTATCTTCCTTTAGACCAATACGAACAATGGCTCCGCGAATGGATTATCGAAGGTCATAAAGAATGGAAACCTAACGTTTACGGTCAAGTGAAAAGCTGGCTCGACAATGGTCTCCAACCTCGCGCCGTGACTCGCGACCTCGACTGGGGTGTGCCTGTCCCTGTGGAAGAAGCCGACGGTAAAGTGCTTTACGTTTGGTTCGACGCTCCTATCGGTTATATCTCTAACACAATAGAAGTATGCAAAGAAAGAGGTACAGACTGGGAAAAATGGTGGAAAGACGAAGAAACAAAACTCGTTCACTTCATCGGTAAGGATAACATCGTGTTCCACTGCATCATCTTCCCTTGCATGTTGAAAGCTTACGGCGATTATATCGTTCCGGAAAACGTTCCAGCTAACGAATTCCTCAACCTCGAAAACGACAAGATTTCAACATCTCGTAACTGGGCTGTTTGGTTGCACGAATATCTCGAAGAATTCCCTGGTAAACAAGACGTACTTCGTTATGTGTTGACAGCTAATGCTCCTGAGACAAAAGATCACAACTTCACTTGGAAAGATTATCAAGACAGAAATAACAACGAATTGCTCGCTATCTTCGGTAACTTCGTAAATCGTACTTTGGTTCTTACTCATAAATATTTCGAAGGTAAGGTCCCTGCTATGATTAACCTTAACGAAAAAGACGAGGCTGCTATCGAAGAAATGAATCAATATCCAGATAAGATTGCTGGTCTCCTCGATAACTATAAATTCCGTGAAGGCTTGTCAGAATTGATGAACCTCGCTCGTCTCGGTAACCGTTACCTCACCGAAAACGAACCATGGAAACAATTCAAGACAGATCCAGAAAGAGTCAAGACAGTTCTCGCATTGTCAATGCAGATTGCGGCTAAACTCGCTATCTTGTCAGAACCATTCTTGCCATTCTCAGCTAAGAAATTACAATCAATGATTGGCTTGGAAGTAAGCGGCTGGAATCAAGCTAAGGAAACAGTCTTGTTGAACGAAAACGCTACAATCGGCGAAGTTGAATTGTTATTCACAAAGGTTGAAGACGAGACAGTTGCAGCGCAAGTCAATAAGTTGGAAGAGACAAAGAAACAAAACGAACTCAACGCATGGGCTCCAAATCCAATCAAGCCTAACACCAACATCGACGAATTCGGCAAAATGGATATCAGAGTCGGTACTGTTTTAGAATGCGTTAAAGTTCCAAAAGCAGATAAGTTGTTACAATTCTTGATTGACGACGGTATGAACAAACGTACTATCGTTTCAGGAATCGCGAAATATTATCCAAATCCAGAAGAATTGGTTGGCAAGCAAGTATGCTTCATCGCTAACTTTGAGCCTCGTAAGTTGAAAGGCATCGTCAGCGAAGGTATGATTTTGTCAGCAGAAGACAAAGACGGACGTTTGGTTGTGATGTCACCAAGTCAGCCTGTAGCTCCAGGAAGTTCTGTTGGATAATTGACTAATGACAAAAGTCTAAGGGCAAAAGACTAGGTTTAACTTTAGCCATTAGTCGTTAGCCATTAGCCTATTTAAGAGAAGGATAGAATGCATCTTCAATGTGTTCTATCCTTTTTTCGTTGTTCTTGTCGATGACGATTGCTATGATATCGAATCGTACGTCGTTGTCGTATTGATAACGATTGACGTAAGAGTTTGCAGCCCAGATGAGATGCCGCTGTTTATAAACATCGACGGTTACTTCCGGTTCGACGAGGCAGGTGCTGTGACGTGTTTTCACTTCGACAAAGACGATGGTGTCGCCGTCTTTTGCAATGATGTCGACTTCTTTATGTCCGCACACCCAATTCTTTTCTAAAATCTGATACTTACGCTCGAGAAGATACTCCAGAGCGATTTGTTCGCCTAAGGCGCCAATTTCATTGTGAGTTGCCATAAATTTTTTTGGTTTAAAGTTCTTAGTTCAAAGTTCAAAGTTCAAAGTTCAAAGTTCTGCGTTCAACTAGTTCTGCGTTCAACTAGTTCTGCGTTCAACTAGTTCTGCGTTCAACTAGTTCACATATAATGTGTCCTATCATGATGTGGCTTTCTTGTATGCGAGGTGTGTCGGTGGATGGCACATTAATTAATATGCCGCCGAAGTCTTTCATCAAGCCGCCTGTTGAGCCAGTGAGAGAAATGATTTTTATATCTTTTTCTTTACATATTTTATAAGCTTCAATTATGTTACGGCTGTTGCCGCTTGTCGATATTCCTACAAGCACATCGCCTTTTCTTCCTGATGCAGTGAGGAGTCTGCTGAAGACGAAGTCGTAGCCGTAGTCGTTGCTGACTGCCGTCATATATGAAGTGTTGCAGTGCAGAGCTTCTGCGTTGAGCGGTTGACGGTCGAGATAAAAGCGTCCACTGAGTTCAGCGGCGAGATGCTGTGCGTCGGCAGCGCTGCCTCCATTGCCGCAGAAATGAATCTTGCCACCATTACGCAGACTCTCTACAATGATATCAACAGCAGATTCAATAGATTGCAACAACTTCTCATCAGATAAAATCATGTTCTTTACCTCGATGCTTTGCTCAATAGACTCTTTTATTCTGTTCATAACTTAACTTTTGCTTATTGCAAAGTTACAGATAATTTGTTGAAATGTTGGAGGATTTTACAGGAATTTTTTTAGTATCCCTATTCCCTCAATTCCTCAAATCCTTAATTCCTCAAATCCTAAAATTTCATTATCTTTGCACAAATTGAAATCAATCAAAATTTTATCAATATGAAAAAAATCTTTTTAGCATTATTTATCGTGGCATCAGTCTGCTTCAACCTCAGAGCTGATGAAGGAATGTGGATTCCTATGTTGTTGCAAAACAACGCACAAGAGATGCAGGAGATGGGTATGAACATCACCGTTGAAGACATCTATTCTATCAACAACAGCAGTATGAAAGACGCTGTCGTCTTGTTCGGCGGCGGCTGCACAGGTGAAATCGTCAGCGACCAAGGTCTTCTCTTCACAAACCATCACTGCGGCTTCGACTGGATTCAACACCACAGCACAGTGGAACACGACTATCTCACCGACGGCTTCTGGGCTATGAGCTTCGAAGAAGAACTTCCATGTCCTGGCTTGACAGCTGTCATGTTGAAGAAAATGGAAGACGTAACAGAGCGCGTACTCGAAGGTGTTGAGAATAGCACAACTCCAGAAGAAAGAGCTGAAATGATTAAAAACAATATCACAAAAATCATTGAAGAGACTTCTGCTACAACAGACTACGAACTTGAAATCAAGTCTTTCTATCACGGAAATCAATATTATATGATTTATAACGAGGTGTTCAAAGATGTCCGTATGGTCGGTACTCCTCCTTCAAATATAGGTAAGTTCGGCGGCGACACTGACAACTGGGTATGGCCTCGTCACACTGGCGACTTCTCAATCTTCCGTATCTACGTCTCTCCAGAAGGTAAAGCTGTTGAATATAACGAAGATAACGTCCCTTACAAACCAGCTTATCATTTCCCAATATCATTGAAAGGCGTTGAAGAAGGTGACTTCACTTTCGTATTCGGCTATCCAGCTCGTACTAACGAATATCTCCCTTCTGTAGCTGTAGACCAAGAAGCTAACGTCATCTATCCTGTCAGCGTTGACCTCCGCGGCAAAATCCTCGACATCTATAACAAACACCAAGAAAAAGACCCTAAAGTTAGAATCCAATACGCTTCAAAACATGCTCACCTCGGCAACGGATGGAAAAAATGGATGGGAGTAATTGAAGGTATCAACAACTTTAAAGGCGTTGAAAAGAAATATGCTTTCGATAAGGCTTTCACAAAATGGGCTAACCATAGCCGTTCTAGAGGCGCTTACCTCGAACTCATCAAGGAATTCGACAGAGTTTATGCTGAATACGAACCATATCGTTTGGCAACTACTTACCTCTCAGAGACTGCTCTTCAAATTGAAGTCTTGACATTTGCAGCTAACTTCAACGCACTCGCTCAAGTGACAAAAGACACTCCTCAAGAAGAAATAGACGCTCTTATCGCTGAAGCAAGAGAAGCAGCAAAAGTGTTCTTCAAAGATTATCATCAGCCAATAGATAGAGAAGTAGCAGCTATGGTTCTTCAAGAATATATCAACAACCAGCCAGCTGACTTCCGTCCAGAACTTCTCAACACTATAGTTGAAAAATATGATAACGTTCAAGCATACGTTGATGAATTGTTTGCAAAGACAATGTTTGCTTCAGAAGAAAATGTTAATAATTTATTAGATAATTTCAAGGCTTCAAAGGCAAAGAAAATCGCTAAAGACCCAGCATTGATGGCTTATAAGAACGTGATGGATTTCTATCTCGCAAACGTAAGACCTAATGTTGCTAAGATAAATAATGAAATCACAGAGTTGCAAAGAATATTCATGCGCGGACAAATGGAGTTCCATGCTGAACAGAATCCAGATAAGATGATGTATCCAGATGCTAACTTCTCATTACGCGTTACTTACGGTAAGGTTGGCGGTTTCTCTCCAAGAGACGCTGTTCGTTATAAACACTACACAACATTAGATGGCATCATGCAAAAGGAAAATCCTGAGATTTACGATTATGTTGTTACAGACCGTTTACGTGAGCTTTATGAAACAAAAGACTATGGTCGTTATGCTGATAAAGACGGCAGCATGCACGTTGCTTTCATCGCTGGCAACCACACAACAGGCGGCAACTCAGGAAGTCCAATCTTAAATGCTGACGGTCATCTTCTCGGTCTCAACTTCGACCGCACATGGGAAGGAACAATGAGCGACTTGATTTATGACCCATCAATCTGTAAGAACATCTCTGTCGACGTTCGTTACGTTTTGTTCATCATCGACAAATATGCTGGCGCAACAAGATTGATTGACGAAATGACAATTGTTGAATAATTCATAATTCACAATTCATAATGCATAATTAGGATGTCACTGATGGTGGCATCCTTTTTTTGTGAACTAAGAGCTTTTCGGTTGCTGAGCTTGTCGAAGGCTTACCATTTATTTTGAAAAACCTCAGAAATTCAAAAATTCAAAACCTCAGAATTTCGGTATAATTGCCAAAAATGGTTGGTGAAATTCTTGTAAAACAATGTATATCAATTTAATTAAGTAACTTTGATGAAAACAGTTTTCATCAAAGTTATTTTTTATGTCAAAATTATAGCCTAGTAAGGGCGACAGATTATAGGCAGGTATGGAGAACGAAGTTCGGAATGCACACCTTGAAGATATTTCCCGTTTGAAAGGTGTTGTGCTTCCCTGGATTATACTGTTCTCCATACAAGGTGCAGAAATAAAATGGTGTTCCATCAAATTGAGCAAAAGCGTTTAATGATAAAAGGACAAATAGCGCCAATAATATCTTTTTCATAGTTTATTTATTTGGAGTTGTATAATAGAAAGAATGGTATATTTCTTTGTCTTTATATATTACACGTTTAGACGGATAGCCATCTTCATCTATCTCAATCCCATAAGCTTCATTTTGGGGTATATTTTTCCAAAACGGAGTTAAAAGCGGATCTCTTATTTCGAATGCAATTTCACTAGATAAATAGAATGGGAGTGTGTAATGCGGATGTATATAATCAGAAAATTCCTCATATATGCGATTTCCCCATTTTATAACATTATCTCCATCCCATTCAAATGTATCTTGAGCAAAACCATTGGAGTTTATTCTTTTTACCAATTTTCCATCATCATTGTAAACATATTCTTCAATATTAAGCAATTCTCCATATCCATATCCATATATTTTTTTAATTCCGTTATCAGTTAAATGAATTGTCATTTTATCATAAAACAACTCCCATATCGGATAGCTAAAAAAACCATCATAAGGCACGATAGACAATGCTACGACTATGCTATCTTCATTGTAGTAAGTAAAATCATAATTGACATAATCTCCATTACCGGTACCATACTTCACATTTTTTATCTGAGAGCAGTCTTCATTCCAGTCAATTGAAAGTATTACTTTTTCAGGATCGTCATTCAATAATTGTTTGGTAAGATACTTTCTTACCAAAGGTGTTTCGGGCAATGTGTCATTATTGTCGTCTTCGCCGCCTATCGGGTCCGGCTTGCATGCTATCATCAAGACTGATAACAAGAGAATCAAAGGGAATAATGTTTTTTTCATAGTTTATTTTTTTAAAAGTCAACAAGATAATGGTGCCTGAGCCTGTCGAAGACACGACTCGGCGCTTCGACAAGCTCAGCGACCAACTTAGTTCAAAGTTAACAAATCTCCTTTTCATATTTATTTTTTTGTGATAAAAATAAATAATATCTGCTCAATATTAATAATCATATTCATAACAATAAATTAATTTACGGCAACCTTCTTCTGTTATAATATAAACATTTGTCACATATCCATCAGAGTCACATTCATAATCGTAACAATAATCGCCAGGCCATTTACGATAATTTTTCCATAATGGTTTCGTAATATATGAACCACAAGATGTGAATTGTGTAGATGATGGCAACAGATAAGGCAATGTATAATACGGATCAACTGTTTCTGCTATCACGTTGTCATATACAATGGTATAATTACCGTTTGAATAATACATCTTTTTAACATTATCACCTTCCCAAACAAAACATGCTCCACCTGCTTCTACAAGTTTATTTTTATCATCATACTCATAGTGTAAAGTATATTTAAAATTATCATTGAAATAAGTATCTAGACTGCTTATTCTGCCATTGTTCAGATGACATGTATAGCGTGTGAAAAAATAAGTTCCTTGATTAACTTCTGGTACTGTTGTATATACGTTTATACTATCTTCTTCGTAATATTGAAAATGATAATTTACCTGATACATACTACCAGAATCTGTCGTTATATATTCTATCCTCGTAAAATCGTCATTCCACTTTATAATAAGCGAAGGCTTATTTCTGTCGGTCATATATTCTCTTACGAGATACTTTCTTACCAAAGGTGTTTCGGGCAATGTGTCATTATTGTCGTCTTCACCGCCGCCTATCGGGTCCGGCTTGCATGCTATCATCAAGACTGATAACAAGAGAATCAAAGGGAATAATGTTTTTTTCATAGTTTATTTTTTTAAAAGTCAACTAGACAATGGTGCCTGAGCTTGTCGAAGGCACGACTCGGCGCTTCGACAAGCTCAGCGATTTAACAGCTTTAATTTTTATTGCAAATGTACGTTATGAAAAAAACAATGTCAAGTGGAAAATAATCAACCAAAAGATAATGTGTATGTAGGGTGTGTTTTGCTAAATAAAAAAGCCGTCACTTCATAGAAGCAACGGCTTTAATTATGAATTATCTAATGACAATCTTCTTAGTCTGCATTGTGTTTCCTAAGATTTTGACGAAGTAGACTCCGCTTGAGAGGTCGGAGACATCGATGCTTCTGCTTCCGTCGAAAGTGAATCTTCTTACTTCCTGGCCTTGTGCGTTAACGATGAGAACGCTTAACTTGCCATATTCATAGTCTGAAGAGAAGTTAAGTGTTGACTTTGCTGGGTTAGGGAAGATGTCAACATTGAATGTTTCTTTTTCAACGAGAGTAGGAACTTCAGTTAAGATATTAACCTGATTACTCAAAGAAACGACTTTACCAGAAACTCTCAAGACAGGATTGTCAGGAGCGTCGCATCTTGTACATGTGAAGCCGTCAACGCAGTTAGGGTGATTTGGATGACATTCATCGAAGTATGTTGGGTCGAATTCGTAGAATAAGTCAGCATAACCTTCTGCTATATGTTTTGTCAAGTCGAAGTCCCAAACCATTGCGATGCTGCCTGGACACCATCCAGAGCGGTTGTAAGTCCATGTACCAGCTTGTGGTTGACAACCTGCTGGGTTAGGGTTACATGTTCTCCATAAGTGTTGGTCGTATTCTTTTACACCATTGATATTGATGTTGTGTGTTGCTTCGTAGAACTCAGCTGCATTGCCTGTGTTGTATGTGTCGTTGGCATTGCTGCTCCAGTTGTGACCTGTTGTGATGAGCTTTAATTTTGCAGCTTCAGTATTATCTGTGAAGAAATATTTAACTCTTGGAACAGGTTGTTGTTTGTTATAGTCGCCGAATGGGTAGATGTCGTACCATAATTCTTCAACGTTAGCGTAGTCGTATTCAGGATCGCCTTTAGTCATGTTGAATGTGAGTGTTGGACAATAACCGTCACCATTCCATGACTCGAAGTAAAGTTCGAATTCAACGAGGCCTTGGAGTACTGATGTGAAATCTGTTACGTCTACATCATCTTCACATTCTCCGCCGAAAGGTGTGGTGTAGCGGAATAGTTCCATCCATTCGCCTCGGTAGTTTCTTACTTTAACACCACCTACGCGGTCGTAGTCGTCGCATTTGCTGTTGATACAGTTATGGTCGTAGTGAGCGTTTATTGCGCTGAAAGCACCTACGTGTGTTGGCATTACGTAATTACCTTTTGCTGAGTGAACTGAAGGAGTACATTGGAGGTCGCCGTCGAAAGTGACAACATCGAGGTTTTCGTATTCTTTTGTGATGGTGAATGTTGAAGACTTTTCTGTTACGTTGCCGCCTGTTGTTGTAACACTGATTGTCATGTTATGTTCTCCGTATGTTGAAGGAGTCCAGTAGCAGTAGTAGTAACCGTTTTCAGGGTCGTTAGGATATACTGTAGTCAAAGTGCTTTCTTCGCCGTTGATAGTAGCAGTTACTTCTTCAAAGTGAAGAGCGTCGGCATGTTCCACTTTAAGGCTTGTGCTGATGACGATAGCCTTTAATTCTGGGAGGTAGACATTTGTTTCGTTATAAGGGCGACGAATAGTGATGTCTGTTGGGTAAGCTGTATGGTCGATTACTTGGAATGTCTTCACTACGTCTGGAGCTGCGAGCCATGTGTCATTACCAGCTTGAGTAGCTTTTAATGATACAGTACCTGTTTCGCCAGTGAGAGTGAGGACGTTGCCGTCTAATGTAGCAGGACCGCTGATGAGTTCGAATGAGACAGGGAGACCTGATGTTGAAGTAGCTTCCAATGTATAAGGAGGATTTATTGTCAATTGTTTTGGAACGTCAGGCATATTGATATATTGCATGTTGCCTTCTGGCATTTGGCGTACCAAGAAGTTATCGAAGCCGCCTGTACCGCCTTGGCAGTGGAAGAAGATGCCGTCCCACATTTTATAATCTTTCATATCGCCAGAGCCTGGTGTCATGCCCATATTGAGTTCTGTTGCTTCAGACAACTGGTTCCATTCGCTCCAGTTTGTTCCGTCGAAGTCTTTAACGAATACTGTCAAAGAGCCAGCGCCATCGTAAGCTGAGAAGTCGAATGACATTTTGTATCTTGCCCAATTTTCTTGTCTGTAGTTAGTGATGAGGATGTCTCTTCCGTCAGGGAGGACGATGTTAGGATGACGGTCGTTGCCGCTACCAGCGATGCGGAGGTACACGCCTCCCTCGCCTTCTGTCATGCCTTGAAGGATGTTGCCATCGCCGTCAGCATCGTAGCCAACGCCAGCGTAAACACCCCACCATGCTGGAGTGATGTCGAATTCAAAGTCGATGATGCCACCGTCTTTGAAGTTGAAGCCGAAGTTCTCTGAGGCTTTACGTGTTGCTGTTCTACCAACGCCTGGACCACCGTATGGATAATATACAGCAGGTGTTTCGTTAGGTGATAACAAACCATCGCAGCTATAGTCGACATCGAAGTCTTGTGATGTAGAAGCTGTCTGATAGTGTGTCGACCAGTTGTCTTGTCCGTTGAGACATTCAGTACCTAAAGTGTAATTGTCAAAATTGATGACGTACTCTACTTGTGCATTGATAAGATTCATGCACAACATTATTGATAAAAACAAAAATATTTTTTTCATATTAATAAATGTATTTAGTTATTACTTTTTTTCCATCCACCAAACTTTAGTTTCTCTTGTGTCGCCATTAGACATTTTCTTGACTTGCTCGTTATAGTTGTCATAATTGTATGTGACTTCAGACTGTGGATAAGGCAATCTGAATGTAACGAGTTTTTGATGGTCTGTTGTTGTTGGGGTCTTGAATGTACGGCGAGCGAGGTTCCATGCTTCGTTAGCTTGACGGAAGTTGTCTAACCAGCGTTGTTGGTAGATAAGTTCCAAGTAAGCTTCTTCGTCGTAAGCGAATCCTGTATTGCTATATATCATCTCATTCAAGATGCTTGAAGCGTATGCTGAAGATATTGAATACAAGTCACCGCCGTCTAATATTTTTTGAAGGTCGCTGTATATGTATTTGTATGTAGCATCGGTGCCGTAGATAGGAAGTTGTAACCAGAAGTTGAAAGAAAGTTCTATACCTTTTCTGATGAATTCTTCTGTTGCCATGCCGAGTCCGCCAGGTACTATTCCTCTTGCTGTCATTTCAGCTTTGATGAAGCTTACTTCAGCTGCGCTAATCATCATTTGAGGTACGAAGACATGGTCGCGGATGAGGTAGAAGTTGAATGGAGAATATAAGCAAGCAGGGCCTTTAAATCCGTAGTTCTTGTCTCTTGCAGAAGAATAAGGGCTACCGCCTTCAGTAGGAGTGTTGGTGTTTCTGATTTGAGGATAAGCTCTCCATGCTCCTTCTGGATATTCAGCTGTCTTGTTGTTTGTATCGAAGAAGATATATACTCTTGGGTCGAAGATTCTGTTATCGACAGAGTCTGTTGGTCTTGACATCTGAGCGAATACTGTCTCACCCATTCTTAAGTTTTTATGTTCACGGAATGCCCAGCCTTCATCGCCGAAGTTGCTGCCTAAATATTGTGGCCATAAAGCGAAAGCACCGCCAGTGTAGTAATAATCGTCGATGACAGGTTTGTTGAAAGCTTCAACCAAGATAGGCTTTGCAAAATCAGGGTCTGCGTCATACATTCTCAAGCCATGGCGTAAAATCAATGAGTTAGCAATCTTAGCCCATTTGTAATAATCGTTGTGATACATTACGTCGTATGCGCCTAAAGAATAATAGGTATTACCTAGAGAAGTTTTGGCTTGTCCGTTGCTTAAGACATTTCTAGCCCATACGAGTTCTGTCAATAATGTCTTGTAGATAGACTCTTGAGAATCGTATTTTGGTTTTCTGTTTTCGACGGTGTTGTACCAGATATAGCCAGCTTCTGAGTAAGGGATGTCGCCGAACATATCCGTCACTTTGAATGTTTTGAAAGCTTCAACGACTGTAAGCTGAGCTCTTACCTTATCGTCGATTTCGGTATCTTCTGCTGTTTCGCACATCTCATCGAGGCGTTTGTCGATGTCGTGTATGTTAGCGAGAGCGAGGTAGTAGTTATCCCATACAGCATCTGAACCTATGCTTGTGTTACCCCATGCTTCTGATGTGAGAGCACCGAGTTCTGTTTCAGGATAGAACAATTCGTTCCATAGATAAAATTGTTCGTTGCTGTTCCAAGTGAGGCTGCTGATGACTCCGTTGAAGAGAGGACCGATATCAGTACCTGTTGGGCTCATAGGATTTTTATTCATTTCTCCGAAGCCTCTGTCGCAAGAACAGAAAGCGAGAGCTATAACAGCTGTTGATGCCAACAATATATTTTTGATATTCTTTTTCATATTTTTTTCTCCTTTATTTTAATTAAAGACCGAATCTAAGTGATACTATGAATGAGCGTGTCATTGGGAATGAACCGTATTCAAGACCTTGAGCGTTACCAGTACCGAGTGTACCTTCTGGGTTGATGTTGTCTGGTAATGACTTGTAGAAATAGAACAAGTCGCGGCCTGTGATTGAGAGAGAAGCGTTTTGGAACACTTTGAGTTTTTCGAGTATTCTGTTAGGGAAGTTGTAGCTCAATGTTATTTCACGCATCTTAATCCATGTGTTGTTGACGATGCCTGGAGTTGTGAGGTAGTTGCCCCAACCACCGAAGTTAGGCATGTATTTGTAGTAGTAATGTACTACTTGTTCGTTTTCTGTCACTGCACCTGTTTCTGGGTCTACTTGAACGCCAGGGAGTACAACGCCGTAGTTACCTAAGAAGTTACCTTCTGCGTCGTAGAGTGGAAG
>JAZRNQ010000036.1:0-5909 GCA_045648285.1 Bacteroidales bacterium
ATTGAAGAGTTCGCACCTAATACAAATCCAGAGTCTTACGAATTGATGTTCATCGATGATGCGATTGCTTTTCAATATGAGATGGAGAAGAAGTTGTCAACACTCGTAACTATATTTACTTTTCTTTTGATATTAATCTCCATCATCGGAGTCTTTGGCTTGGTGTTATTTGAGACTCAGTACAAGCGCCATGAGATAGGAATACGTCGTATTCACGGAGCGTCGTCGGCAGGCATCATCAAGATGTTCAACAAGAAATATCTCTACATCGTGGCTATATGTTCTGCTGTTGCCATCCCGATAAGTTATTACATTATCGACAGATGGATGCAACAGTTCGCCTATCGTACCGAGATGTCCGTCTGGGTTTATGTCGTTGCAGTCCTGACGATAACGATAATAACCATCGTGACAGTCTCGCTCCGCTCATGGAAAGCAGCAAACGAAAACCCAGTGGAGGCAATTTAATTAGGAGTTAGGAGTTAGGAGTTGGTTGGTAGAGACGTATCAATTACACCATAAAAATAAACAATATGTAATTGCTGCGTCTCACGAATTGAGAATTGAAAATTGAAAACGGAAAATTAAAAATTAAATAAAAGTGTAGAGTTGAGAGTGTAGAGTAGTTGGAAAGTTAAGAGTGTAAAGTTTATCAGATTCAAAATACACTTTAAACTTTCCACTAATAAACTCAAAAACTACTCACAACTCTACACTATAAACTTTAAACTAAAAACGGTATGTACATCAAAAACTTCATCACATTATTACGCAGATATACAACATCATCATTGTTGAATGTTGTTGGCATGGCGATAGCCTTCGCTTCGGTATATCTTATTTTAGTTCAGGTTAACCACGACTTGTCGTTTAACAAGGTGATACCAAATTCGGAAAACATTTATAGAATGGAATTGCCAGATTGGTACGAAGAAGGCAAATGGTCACAATATTGGAATAGACAGACACCTGATGAATTATGTAGTTCAGTTCCTGAGATAGAAGCGTCAGGAAACATAGAGACTTGGCCAGTTCCTGAAAAATTTTTGACTTATGATTATTCCATCAAACGTAATCAGACCATCGATAATATAAGAATAAAGCTGTCGATGGCAGAGCGTGAAGGACTTGAAGTGTTTCCTTTTGAATTTGTTGAAGGAGGCTTGGAAAATTTCGTTTCTGAAGAAGATTTTATCATCTCAGAAGAGGTGGCAAAGAAATTCAATTTAAAAGTAGGAGATGTCTTGAATTTGGGTCGTGGTCTCGCTACAGATGTAACTTATAATATTGTCGGTATCTTTAAGAATTTGCCGAAACCAAGTAATATAGCAGTGTGTGAAGGTTGGGTTGGGATGAAACCGCAGGATGAAGAACCAAGTAGTAACTGGGGATATTCTTACTATGTAAGATTAAAAGACGGTGCGTGTCCGATTGAAGTGACAGAGAAAATGATAAACCAGTTTGTTGAATCATGGCGAAAAGATGGCGGATCTGAAGAAGAGATACAACAGAATATGAAACGTATAAAACCTCGTCTCAATCCCTTGTCAGAACTTTATTTTGCCGAAGATATTAGTTCGTCAGGTTTTAAGGGAAGCCGCTCAACGACTCGCACTTTGATTGCAATAGCTGTTCTTATCATTGTCATTTCATTTATCAATTTTGTCAATTTCTTCTTCGCTTTGATTCCATCTCGTATTAAAGCAATCAATACTTACAAAGTCTTTGGAGCTCCGACATCAAAACTCCGTCTTACAATAGTGTTAGAAACTCTGGGTTTGATATTATTGTCAATATTGGGTGCAATGATAATCGTATTTGCCTTTGCACAAACTCCTTTGAGTGAATATATCTCCTGTTCTGTTTCATTGAGAGAAAATTGGGATTTGGCATTTGTGATAATTATTTCCTTGATGATATTTGCAGCTATAGTGAGTTTATATCCCGCATTTTATATCACGAAATTCAATCCAGCCTTGGTAATGAAAGGCACCTTCCATGCCACAAAGTCCGGTAAAATGTTACGTTATTCGTTGGTCGGAATACAGTATGTAATTTCTATCTCATTGATAATTTGTTCTTTGTTTATCCAAAGACAACATAAACACATGCTAAAATATGATATGGGATTTGATAAGGAAATGTTATATACAATTGAAGTTCCAATGTCCGCTCTCGGAACCTCAATAGAAATGGACTATACAAGACGTGATGCTTTGACTGACAAACTTAAACAGAATCCAAATATCATTGATGTAGCTTACGGTGATGGTACTTTTGTTAATTTTGTACACATGGGATGGGGAAGAGAATATAAAGATCAGATAATAAATTTCAATTCATACCCAGTCTCGTGGAATTTCTTACAGATGATGGGAATAAAGATTGAAGATGGTCGCGACTTCATGCCGTCGGATGAAGATTTACTTACAGGTGCTTTTATCTTCAACAGGGAAGCTGCTGACAGATTTGGTATTGACTTGGAATCGCAAATTAAAGCACATACCAACGAACTTACTCCTGTAATCGGAATTTGTGAAAACTTTAATTATCAGCCTTTGCAGTCTGGTATTGATCCTTTTGCGTTTGTTGTTTTCGGACAATATGGATGGCGACATCCTAATCATGCATTCATTCGTGTTATGGCAGGCACTGATTATAAAGAACTTAGCAAATACGTTAAAGACGTTATTTCTGAATTCGCTCCTCATGTATCTGTCGAGCAAAACGAACTTAAATTCTTTGACGATGAGCTGGCGATACAATATCAGAAAGAAGATAAGCTGTCAACATTAGTCACGATGTTTTCTATTTTGTCAATCGTCATTTCCATCATCGGTGTGTTCGGCTTGGTGTTGTTTGAGACTCAGTACAAGCGCCATGAGATAGGAATACGTCGTATTCACGGAGCGTCGTCGGCAGGCATCATCAAGATGTTCAACAAGAAATATCTCTACATCGTGGCTATATGCTCTGCTGTTGCAATCCCGATAAGTTATTACATCATCGACAGATGGATGCAGCAGTTCGCCTATCGCACCGAGATGTCCGTCTGGGTTTATGTCGTTGCAGTCCTGACGATAACGATAATAACCATCGTGACAGTTACGCTCCGCTCGTGGAAAGCAGCAAACGAAAACCCAGTGGATGCGATTTGATTAGGAGATGGAAGATTCTGTCTTAAACCAAAATGCTTCTAATATAGCTATCTACAGCATATAGCGTGATGTTTTCCATCCATTCTTGGTCAATGTATGGTTTTAAAGAAAAACGTACGGCTTTAAAGTTTTTGTCTTTAAAATCCTCATTTACAAATAACGACAATGATTTGCTTTTAACATTGACAGATGCTTTAACTTCTATGGGAATGACTTTTTCCTCAGTCTGGAGGAGAAAGTCTATTTCCATTGTGGAATTGTCCTTAGAGTAATAGAAGATAGAAATATTGTTCGTTGCTTTTAAATGCTGAAGTACGAAGTTTTCTGTAAATGCACCTTTAAATTCAACAAAGGCATTATCGTTAAGCAACATGGTGTTAGGGTTAGCCTCTGACAAACATGCCAGCAATCCGCAGTCAAGCATGTATAATTTGAAGGCTGAACTATCTGCGTAAAATTTCAATGGAATTGTAGGTTGCTTGCATTTTTCTACTTTATACACCAATCCGGCATCTATCAACCATTGCATGGCCATCTCATAATCTTTTGATCTAGCACCTTTTTTAATGTCTCCGTAAAAAAACTTTTTGTTTTCTTTTGACAACTGTGCTGGAATGTTGTTCCAAACCTGATGAATACGTTGAATCTGAGTCTTCGTATGTTTCGACATATCGTAGTAATATGTGTCTAAGATTTCTCTTTGTATCATCCGTACTTGTCTAACATCTTTGGTTTCAATATATTTTAAAACGGCTTCTGGCATTCCTCCAACGAAATAATATTGACGAAGATATTCTTTCAGTAATTCATCCATTGCTGATATGGATTCCCAATCGCATGTGTCTAAAAGTTCCACCGTCTTACTTCTTCCATTAGCTAATAAAAATTCATTGAATGTCATAGGAAACATCTTCATCATATTTACTTTTCCTACTGGAAATGACTCATCATTGCGCAATGATATTCCTAATAATGAACCTGCAGCAACGACATGCAGAGAACGATAGTCTTCGCAAAAATATTTCAATGAAGCAATTGCATTCGGAATCTCTTGTATTTCATCGAAGAATATCAATGTTTTCCCTATGACTATATCTGTTTCATAATAACGTTCCAGCTCTGTAACAATACGTTTTATGTCAAAGTTTCTGAATAAATTCAATGCGAATGAATCTTTATGACAATTAACATAAATTAGGTTGTCAAATTCTCGACTGCCAAATTCCTTTAATATGTATGTCTTTCCAACCTGTCGTGCACCCAACAAAATAAGAGGCTTCTTGTTGGGATTATCTTTCCATTCCAATAAATTTTGATAAATAGTTCTTTCCATTTGATAAATATTTTTCTACAAAAATACATTTTTTTGTGTAATAATTGTGTAAAAACAACATTTTTTTTGTGTTATTTGTTTGAAATAACGATAAGATGTTTTTCGTTACCAATAATCAATGTAAAATAAAGTTAAAATTCTTTAACACAAAATGTCTATTCATTTTACAATCAATGTCTAATTATTTTACACTTGTTTTAAAGATAAAATTTTAAATCTTTGATAACTAATAATATCTAATTATGGCATGTAATTGGCATGACTAATTAAAAATTAAATAAAAGTGTAGAGTTGAGAGTGTAGAGTAGTTGGAAGGTTAAGAGTGTAAAGTATATCAGATTCAAAATACACTTTAAGCTATCCACTAATAAACTCCAAAACTACTCACACCTCTACACTATAAACTTTAAACTAAAAACGGTATGTTAAAAGTAGAAAATTTAAAAAAGAGTTTCTTCACAGAGGAGATAGAAACGATAGCCTTGAATGGCGTTTCTTTTGAAGTTAAAGAAGGTGAGTTTGTAGCTGTCATGGGTCCTTCAGGATGCGGCAAATCCACATTGTTGAACATCTTGGGATTGTTGGATAACCCTACGGGAGGCTCATATTCCTTGCTTGGTCAGGAAGTGGGCGGTCTTAAGGAGAAAGACAGAACCATGTTCCGTAAGGGTAACATCGGCTTTGTGTTCCAGTCGTTTAACCTCATCGATGAGCTGACGGTCTCAGAGAACGTGGAGCTTCCTCTCATCTATATGGGAGTGAAGTCGTCGGAGCGTAAGGAGCGTGTCGCCAAGATATTAGATAAGATGAATATCTCTCACCGTAGCGAGCATTTCCCACAGCAGCTCTCTGGCGGACAGCAGCAGCGTGTGGCAATAGCGAGAGCCTTGGTGTCGAACCCTAAGCTCATCCTTGCCGACGAACCTACAGGTAACTTGGATTCTAAGAACGGACAAGACGTGATGAACCTTCTTAAAGAACTCAACCAAGAAGGAACTACCATCATCATGGTGACACACTCACAACACGATGCAGCCTTCGCAACAAGAACCATCTGCCTCTTCGACGGCAAGATTGTGACAGATGTGAAGAACAGACTGTGATGAATTAGGAATTAGGAGTTAGGAATTAGGAGTTGGTTGGTAGAGACGCGTCAATGATTCCATTGAAAATAAACAATATGTCATTGACACGTCTCAAAAATTGAAAACGGAAAATTGAAAATTAAATAGAATTTATAAATTGCTCACAGCTCAAATCTTAAAAAAGATGAAAATATTAAATTACTCTATTCGCTATCTGCTGAAGAACAGAGGTAACTCGGCGACACGTATTATTTCTTTGTCGTTAGGCTTGATAGTGGCTCTTGTTATCATTTCTTTTGTGGGACTGAAACTGTCGTATAACAGTTTTTTCCC
>JAZRNQ010000037.1:0-13713 GCA_045648285.1 Bacteroidales bacterium
GTAACCTGTTCCGTCTATCGCAGCGTGCATTGTGCCGTTTGCTTCTGTGAGTTCGATGAGGTCGCCATCTTGTTTAACGACGACTTTCTCTTTATATTCTACTTGAATCTTATTCAAAGTGTCAGGATGTTGATTCAAGAATTCACCGATTTTTGTAAGAACTTCTTTTTCGTAAGGGATGACGTTGCCGTCGCCGTCAGGACCGATGTTGAGTAAGAAAACGCCGCCGTGTCTTACAGTGCTGAACAATCTGTTCAATTGATTTGCAACTTGTTTGTCAACGTCAGGACGGTTAATCCATGATTTGTATCCCCATGTTCCATAGAGAGATGCTGGGTTGTCCCAGTAGATGTCTTCGTAACCAGCCACGTCGCCGTTGTCAGGCAATGTCATATAGTCGCCTTGGTTGTTCATGATTCTTCCGTTGATGATACATTCAGGTTGTAATGACTTGACAGTCTCGCGGAAACGTTTGCTTTGTTCTGGAGTTACGAGTCCCATGTCGAACCATAAAGTGTTGATGTTGCCGTAGTTGGTGAGAAGTTCTGTGACTTGAGCTACGATATAATCTTCGAGTTCAGGAGTTACTATTTCGAGAGGAGAGTAAACTTGGTTTACATATTCGTAACATTTTGTTGTTGGGTCTGGAGCGAGGCGTGGGATTCCGAGAGGGTAGTGCCAGTCAGGGAGTGAGTAGTAGAGCCCGAATTTGATGCCGTGGCGTTTACAGGCGTCAGACAGTTCTTTCACAACGTCGCGACCGAAAGGAGTGAAGTCGACTACGTTATAGTCGGTTGTCTCGGTGTGGAACATACAGAAACCGTCGTGGTGTTTTGAAGTCATGACGATATATTTCATGCCGGCGTTTTTAGCAAGAAGGACGATTTCGTCGGCGTTGAAGTCTTTAGGGTTGAAAGTCTTGGCGACAGCTTCGTATTCATCAGTTGTGATGCGTGCGTGGTTCATGATTTGTTCGCCATAGAAAGGAATCTTTTCGCCTTTCCACCAGCCGGCGAGTTCAGAGTAGATGCCGAAGTGGATGAACATTCCGAAGTGTTCAGAGCGCCATTGTTCCAATGCTTTCTGTGTAATTTCGTCTTGTAGAGACTTCACTTCTGTGGCGTCTTTGCATGATGTTACAGTTGTGTCATTGTCTTTTTTTGAAAAATTGCATGCTGTTAATAAAACAGTCGATGCGAGTAATAAATTAATAAGGTGTTTTTTCATTATGAAATGTTTTTGTTGTAAAAATCAATTTTTGCAAAGATAATAAAAGTCAACAGACAACCGACAACAGACAACGGACTTTTTTGAATTATGAACCTTGAACTATGACACAGACTCTACACTCTACACTTTCTTTGGGCGTTCCGGCTATCGCCGTCGGGCTTTCCGCTATATCTTTTTCCGCTGCGCTCCAAAAGGATGCCGCTCCAATCCCTAACGCATTGGGAGCTACTAACACCTAGTCGCGAGCTTTGAACAAATAATTCCTAACTAGAAAGTCTCACGTCCGTGCGCCTCTACGCGAGATATTCCTCAAATCCTAACTAAAACTTGTGGTCTTGTGGTCTTGTAGTCTTGTTGACTTTAAAAAACCTCTCGCAGAGTCGCTGAGAGCCGCAGAGAATTACTTTGCGATACTTTGCGCCTTTGCGAGAAGCCTTCAGTTTTCAATTTTCAATTATTCATTGACTCCATATCCGAAAAGTGCGAAGTCATATTTTATCGGGTCGTCGGCATCTAATTCACGAAGTTTTGATGTGATTTCTTCAACGGTAGTTCTGTCATTGCTTTTTCTTTCGATGAGTCCTAATTCGCGGGAGATGCGTCCGACGTGAACGTCAAGCGGAATCATCAGATCGGAAGGTTTTATTTTGTTCCATATTCCGAGGTCTACGATGCCGTCGTTTCTCACGAGCCATCTCAGTGCTAGGTGTAGTCTCTTGCATGCCGAGCCTTTCTTTGGGTTGTCGCAGTAAGGATTGGAGATATGAACGCTGCTTGTTCCGTTGTTAGTTTCTTGTATCCTATCTCTGAAGTTTTGGATTCCCTGCCACGTATCGTGATTTTCGTTTAAAGCGAAAATGTCTTCCAGACTTTGATGTTCTTCATAAATGTTTTTCAATCCGTTACAATAATAAATAAGGTCACGGTTGAAGAAGGTGCGATGAACGCATTTGTCGGAATCAAGTTTTTTCCATCCGTCAGACATGACGAAGTCGTAAGGTGAGTTGCCCATGGTGTTGAGCAGCCTGTTGGCGGAGTTGAGAATCATGGAGCGTTTGCCCCAAGCGATAGTGGCGATGAGAAACGATACTATTTCTATGTCGTTTTTCTGTGAATAACGACGAGGGAACTGCACCGGGTCGCTGTCGGCGAACTCTGGCACATTATATTTCACGACTAATTCGTCGAGAGTTTTTTTCAATTCATAATTCATAATGTACAAATAAAGACCACAAGTCAACAAGACCACAGGTCAACAAGTGGTGAGATGTTCACTTGCAAAAATAAGGTCTAAATCTCAATAATGCAAAGGAAAAAAGTTAAAGTTTATTAAGAAGTTATAGCATTATTCATCTCGTTGAATTCGTCTATCCATTCTCATGACTTCGTTTTTATCACGGCTTAAGGCTAATCGTTCGTAGAGACTGCTTGCAACTTGTCGTTGAAGGTGTCTTACGCTCCAATTTTGATTGTGAGATTCTATCTCATAAAACCGTCTTTCTTCGTGATTTTCAATTCTCATCAGAATTAAATAATGAGACCAAGAGAGATTGAAATTTGGACGGTGCCCAATGGCGTTTGTTTGAAGTGTTTCATTTGTTATTTTAGATTGGGGCAACACTGTTGCTCTAATTGTATTATTGTAAGAAAAATAAAAAAGACGACATCGTTTGAGTGTGTCATAACTCCAGTCTTTCCCATATTTGGTTATTAAACGAGTCGATAAATTTATAAGAATTTGTTTGCCGTAACTGGCTCTTTTGCCATTTTGTTCGTCCTCAAAGATATAACGACCAACTTCATATCTTGTTTTTACTTCAACGCTGTTAACATTGATATATACTACTTTCCTCGCTTGTTCTATCAGCGTAGTTATTTTGTCGTACAAAGAATCTATTCTCTGCACTTCATGAGAATTATGCTTATCCTTCATATATTTTGGTGTTTAAAGTTCACTTGCAAAAATAAGGTCTAAATCTCAATAATGCAAAGGAAAAAAAGTTAAAGTTTATTAAGAAGTTATAGCATCTTTTTCTTAATAATTTTTAAGAAAAAACTTCTTGACATTCAGTGTGTAATGATGTATCTTTGCAATGTAGAATTTTAAATCCAAAGTATATGAAAACTATAGAAATTTCAAATGAAATGTTGTATGACAACGTTTGTAAGACCAATTTGCAAAACCATGTTATGAAAGAAAAAGAACACAATTCCAAACAAGATGTTTTTCAGGAATTAAAGGACGCGATTTACGATGGGATACAAAGTGGTATCGCAGAAGATTTTGAGCCGGAAACATATTTGAAATCACTGAGACAGAATTATAATAATGCATAAAATCAACTTCTCACAAAGGGCGGTTGAAGATCTTGGTAATATTTGGAACTATACGGCAGAAAAGTGGTCGTTGGAACAAGCAGATAATTATTATAATATTCTCATATCATTTTGTAAGGAAATAGCAAAGAATCCATTTTTGTACGGAAAGAAGTATAATGATGTCAAGGTTGGTCTATTGGGGTGTAAGGTTAAAAAACATATTATATTTTATCTGATTCGTAATGAAGATGTGCTGATAATAAGAATTCTTCACGAAAGAATGGATTATTATAAAACTTCCCAATGGTGAATTGTAATGCTAAAAAAGCACCTAGCTGGGAACTGAGGTGCTTTTCATCATTTGAGAAAATTGAAATGTATAACCAAAACCGAATATAATACAATCGTAAGATATCTTTTGTTCAAAAGAGGATGAAATTTTTTATTCCTGTGTCTCTGTTACTTTGCGACTCTGTGACTCTGTGACTTTGTGACTCTGTGACTCAGTGACTTTGTGACTCTGTGTCTGAATACTTGTAGTCTTGTAGTCTCGTTGTCTTATAGTCTTTCTTATCCGTAATCAAGAAGAAGTTTGGCACGAACAGGGTTCCGAAGATTGTGTTCGTGAACATTCCGAAGACAACGGCTGTGCCGAGTGCGATACGTGCTTCGGCGCCAGCACCGCTAGCAAACATAAGGGGCAATACGCCGAGCACGAAGGCCAACGATGTCATCAGAATTGGTCGCAATCTGACGCGTCCTGCTTCTAATGCGGCTTGAGCTTTCGTCATGCCTGCTTTCCTGTAATCGACGGCGAACTCCACAATCAAAATGGCATTCTTGGCTGACAAGGCTATCAGTAATATGATGCCGATTTGTGAATATATACTTATAGGTAACGACATTACGATGCAACCTAAAACAACACCGAGCAATGCCAAAGGTACACTCAACACGACGGCAAAAGGATTGCCCCAGCTTTCGTACATGGCTGCTAAAACCAAGATTACTAATATTATAGCTAAAGCAAATATCATAGTGACACTAGAACTCGATATTTTCTCCTGATAGGCAACGGATGTCCATTCGTGACCGAAGCTGTTGCCTAATAATTTGTTTGTCAGACTTTCAAGTGCGACCATCGCCTCCGAGCTGCTGTATCCTTCCGCAGCGATAGCGGTGATGTTGGCAGCAGGGTAGAGGTTGTAACGGTTTATCTGTGTCTGTCCCATCTTTTCCTCAATATTACAGAATGCTGAAAATGGAACCATCTGTCCGTCGGTGTTTGCTACGCTTAACTTCAAAATGTCGCTGATGACTTTTCTGTTGCCTTGGTCGGCTTGAATGATGACTTGATATATGTTGTTGAACTTCACGAAGTCGTTGGCAAAAGTAGAACCCATATATGAAGAAAGCGCATCGAAGACTTGGTTTAACTGCAATCCTAACATACCGATTTTATCACGGTTTATATTTATGAAATATTGCGGGCTGTTGCCTTGATATTGATTTTGCAGGTACATCAATGCTGGTTCCTGACTGTAGTTTTCCATTATCGTAATGACGGCATTTGCTAACTCGGTAGTTCCTAAATTGTTGCGGTCTTCCAATACGAATGCCAAGCCGCCAGAAGCTCCGAGTCCAGGTATGGAAGGTGGATTGATGGCGAAGATGTTAGCCTCTTGTACGGCAGCGGCTTCCGCATTGATACGCTCTATTATCGCCGCTGCCGATTCGCCCTTGCCTTCACGTTCTGACCAGTCTTTCAGCATCACGAAGACGCTGGCTTCATTGGAACTGTTGCCGCCTTTGACAAATGAATATCCGTTGATAACCAAATAGGTGTCGACTTCAGGATATTTGTCTAACATCTTGGATAAGTCGGCTGTGACTTTCTGTGTCCTTTCTAAACTTGAAGAATTTGGCAGCTGAACCGTGACTAAGAAATATCCTAAGTCTTCATTTGGTAAAAATTCATTAGGTAATTTGAAAAATATGAACATAGTCAGGGCTGAAACG
Organism: Bacteroidales bacterium; assembly: GCA_045648285.1. Lineage (GTDB taxonomy): Bacteria > Bacteroidota > Bacteroidia > Bacteroidales > F082 > Limimorpha. The sequence goes on from JAZRNQ010000037.1 coordinate 5,569, forward strand.
ATGACGAATGTCGTCAGTGCGATAGCTGGTTTTTGTAAAAATGTTTTAACAATTCTGATGTATAATCCTAATGTCTTATCATATAATTTGTTAAACCATTTAAGACTCCATTTTTCTTCTTTTAAGAATAAGACGCACATCGCTGGTGTGAATATCAATGAGATAAATCCTGAAAGTACCGTTGCCGTTGCTATGGTGAGCGCAAATTGTTTGTAGAGTTGTCCAGTGATTCCTCCGATGAACGCTGTTGGGATAAAGACGGCGAGCAATACCAAAACGATACTTATCACTGGACCTTGAATCTCTTTCATAGCTTCCGTGACGGCTTCTTTACGGGAATATTTCTTCGATTCGATAAGTCGCGAGGAGTTTTCGACTACCACGATGGCGTCGTCAACGACGATAGCTATTGCTAATACCAAACCGAATAATGTTAATAAATTTATAGAAAAACCAAGCAGCCTCATTACGGCGAAGGTTCCTAATAATGAGATAGGAATCGTGAGTGCTGGTATGATGACTGCGCGTATGTTTTGTAAGAATAAGAACATCACTAAGATAACGAGTAATGTCGTCTCCGCTATTGTGACTAAAACTTCGTCGATGGAAGCTGTGACGTATTTGGTATTGTCCATCACGATATTCATTGTGATGCCTTCAGGAAGATATTGCTGCAAGTCTTTGATTTTTGCTTTTACTTCCTTGGCGACATCCAAAGCATTGGAGCCTGGCATTTGGTTGATTCCTATAGCAGCTATCTCTTTACCTTTCATTGTCGTTACGACGGAGTACGACTGAGAACCTAATTCTATCTTGGCGATGTCTTTAAGTCTCAGGTATTTGCCTCCGTCTAAAGTCCTGATTATGATGTTGCCGAATTCTTCCACATCGACGAGTCTTCCTTTGGTGCTGATGCTGTATTGAAACGCCATCGTGCCAGAAGTAGGAGGTGCGCCGACGGAACCAGCGGATACTTCCATATTTTGAGCCTGTATCATCGACAAGACTTCATCGGGTGTTATATCTCTGATTCTCATTATTTCAGGGTCGAGCCATACTCGCATTGCGTAGTCGGCAGCTCCGAAGACGTGAACGTCACCGACGCCTTTAAGTCTCGCCAATTCATTAACGATGTTGATATTGGCATAATTTGCAAGAAACAACCCATCGTATTCTTTAAAATCACTATCGAGTGTGATGAACATCAGTTGGTTAGGACTTCTCTTCTTTACGGTGATGCCTTGTTGTTTCACGGAAGAAGGAAGATTGGCCTCAGCGAGGTTGACTCTATTTTGTACCATAACGGCGGCTTCGTCGATGTCGGTGCCGAGTTCGAAAGTCACAGTGAGTGAGTAGTTTCCGTCGCTTGATGAGCTGGAGCTCATATACATCATATTTTCCACACCATTGACTTGTTGCTCGATAGGAACGCCTACAGTCTGTGCGACGGTCTCGGCACTTGCACCTGGATAATGTGCTGAAACCATGACTGTTGGTGGTGTGATGTCGGGATATTGAGCTACAGGTAATGTCCTTAATGTCACCAAACCTGCGATGACGATGACAATGGCGATGACAGTGGAAAATATCGGTCTGTCGATAAAGTATTTAGAAATCATGGCTTCAATTGTTAATAGGTTCGACTTTCATTCCGGCTCTTACTTTCAACAAGGCTTTCGTGACAAAACGTTCGTCGGGATTCAATCCAGATTTGACATGGATGAGGGTATCGTTGATAATCTCTCCGACTTCTATATGTCTGTAAGATACGATATTATCATCATCCACTACGTAAATGTATCTTCCTAACTGGTCGGTTCCTGTTGAAGCATCGGGGATTAAAATAGCTTCATCTTCTTCTCCGTAAGGCAGTGAAACGGTACAATACATTCCGCTTTTCAAATCATATTTAGAGTTTTCGAAAAGAGCTCTCAGCGTAAGAGTACCTGTTTTAAGGTTGACAAATGGAGATATATAATTAGGTGTAGCTTCGATAGGAGGATAGTTGCCTTCCTGCATGTTGACGTAAACCTTTTTAGGTAGAGATGACTCCCAATTCTGTGACTGCATCCTAATCATAAGATATTGATTGTCTTCGATGTTGAAATAAGCGTAGATAGGGTCGTTGTTGTAGATAGTGGTCAGTTTGAAAGGATTGCCGTCGCTGCCGGATACATATTCTCCTTCGCCGGCACCGCTTGTGGTTAGAACTCCAGAGATGGGAGCTTTAACATAGCAGTAACTCAATGTGTTCTGAGCTGTCTTTAAGTTAGCTTCAGCTGTTTTTACGTTGGCATCAGCAGTGCGCACGTTAGTTTCAGCCTGTATCAAGTCAATCTGGCTGATGACATCGCTTTTTGAAGCCTCCAACATTCTTTGGTAATTATTTTTGTAATAATCTAAAGAAGCTTGAGCTGATTTTAAATTAGCTTCAGCTTTACTTACTTCGTTCTCATAAACCGTAGGCTCGATGATATAAAGCAAGTCGCCTGCGTTGATGCGTTGTCCGGAACTGAAGTTCTGTAATGTGACATAACCGCTTACACGTCCGACAACATCGACAATGTTATTGGACAATAGATATCCTGGATAGTCTTTGTGCAAGACAATTGGCATCACGTAAGGCTTTGAAACACTTACTTTAGGAATGGAAGTGTTATTGTTTTTATCCGACTTTCCTTTACAAGAGAATAAAAGTAATATCGTTGATAAAACGATGATAGTTAATGATGTAAATTTGATTGTTTTCATATTTTGAATTTTTGAATTTTTGAGTTTCTAAGATTTACTCCCAAGATCCTCCCAATGCTGTATATAATCTAACTAAAGCTAGGAGTGCTGAGTTCCATGCGTTTACTAGGTAGTTCTGATCTGAGAGAACTGTACGTTGAGCATCGAGTACGTTAGTGAAAGTGCCGAGACCTCTTTTGTATAAGTCGATGGAAAGTTCTAGGGTTTTGTTTCCTTGTTCCACGACCTGTTGTCCCATTTCGATGGTTTTTAATGCATTGGCATAATTGCTCATTTCTGTCTCAACTTCTTGAATAGCGTTTAGGATTACATTATTGTAATTGTCGATGCATTCTTCAAGAGCAATCTCTGACATCTGCACGGCTTTTCGTACTTCCATGCCAGAGAAGAGATTCCACGAGATTGATGGTGTCACCTGAAACATCATACTTTCGTTATTGAAAAATTCATCCAAGTCATGAGAGAGATACCCGAAGCTTCCTGTTATCTTGAACTTAGGGTAGAAGTCGGCTTTCGTTGCACCTATGCTAGCAGCCTGAGCTTCAATGTTTAATTCTGCTTGTCGTACGTCAGGACGATTTCTTATCACATCGGCAGGGATGCCTACATTGACGATATGTCTGATACTTGGGAGTTCGCTGGCATCATTGAAGCTATCTTTTAAAGAAGAAGGATATGTTCCTAGTAGAATGGCTAGGTTGTTGACACATTGTGTGATGTAAGCATCAAGTCTTGGCAATGTAGCTAAAGTATTATAATAAACAGACTTAGCCTGAGATACATCGAGTTGTGTTCCGAGTCCCGATTCGTAACGAGCTATGGTGATATCGAGGATGTTTTTTTCTGATGCGATGTTCTGATTGGCAACGATGAGCTGTTGCTGGTAAGAACGCAGGTTGAAATACACTGTAGCGACTTGAGCGCATAGGTTCATGACGGCATTCTGATAAGAAGCCTCTGTCGCCAGATAGGAGTTCTTGTTTGCTCGTACCTGATCGCGGTTTTTGCCGAAGACGTCAATCTCCCAAGTGGCGTTGAAACCAGCATTGAGGTAACCATTGGTTCGATATTGGTCGCTGCTAGTTTCTTCGTAATAGTTTAAGCTACTCTCACTCAAGTCGTATTGAGCGTCAAGACTTAAACTCGGATAGAAGGCTGATTTTGACTGCTGGTATGAAAGCCTAGACTTTTCCAAAGTGGCTTCGATGGATTGCAGGTTGTAGTTGTTGCTTAAAGCGACAGCTATTAAAGAATCCAAAGTGGAGTCTTTGAATCTTGTCCACCAGTCGTAATCCGTGATGTCGTTAGTAAGATAGATGGTGTCAATCTGCCACTTCTCAGGAATGACGACTTCCAAATCAACTTCTTTCTGGGCGGAAGCGTAAAATGGTGGTATAAATGACAAGGCTAGCAATAATAGCCTAAAGATAGAAGGAATGGACGATGACTGTTGTCCGTTGTCTGTTGTCTGTTGACGTATTTTCATAATTCTGTTTTTTTAACTTCAAACAAAAAAATGAAATAAAGGTTTTGTTTTAGCTGTGTGTATCTTCAAACTACTTTAAACTAAAAAAATGTTGCAATAATCAAAAATAATGTTTAATATTGCCAACACTATGAAAACACAATCTATTAAATATAATATAATGTAAATTACCCCCCTATGCTGAAAATCAGGGTGTTATAGATGTGAGTTTTGATTTAGGCGAATTTTTATCATTAGATATTTTAAAAGACAACGAGAAACAAGTATGGATGCTTGCCTCGTTGTCTTTTTTTTGTTTACAGGAAATTTGAAAAAAATACAAAATAGAACTTAAGTTTTTTAAACAAATTGTTATATTATAAATGCCGAAATAATTTTAAATTCGTGAAATTAAAAATATAGAAAGAATGACTAATAATTTTGTAATTGAAAATGGTGTTCTAATCAGTTGTGAAGGAACAGAAATAACTAGAATACCAGAAGGTGTACATACTATAAAGAAAGATTCTATATCATCAAACCCTTATAATGCTTTTAATATTAAAGAACTTTATTTGCCTAGTACTATTGATTATAATAATGTAGAATATGGATCTTTGGAATGTTGTCATAAGTTAAGCAAGATAACAATGCCGTCAAAATTGCTTAAATACGATTCTAAATTTTCAACAAAAGCTCATTATAAATACTCGGGAACAGTTAATACTTCTGCGATATTTTTCTTGTTTTTTGGTAGAGGTTTACCGTCAGACCTTAAGGAAATTGTTGTGTATGGAGATGAAAAAGATTTGGATCTATCCATTCTTGATTGGGAATTCCTTCAACGTTTTCAGAGAAATTTCACACTTCGTATTGAAAATGAAGTGACATATATTAAGTTGGGCGATGATGAATTTAAAAGGGATAGCTATTCCAAGGGAATTATGCTGCCTCATATATGTATAAACAATTTTGCAGAAAATGTAGTGATAGATGCTTCTGAAAAATGGGATAGAGGTACGTTTATATATCGTGCTCCAAAGGCTAATCTGTCAGAAACAACTGATAACTCCGTTGAACTGACATTGTCTCCAAGAGAAATGTCGTATAACGATAAGCGTTGGGAATGCCCGATAAAGATTAACGTATCAGCGGTAACATATCTATATCCAGTAGAACTTGAATGTTATGAAACAGAAAAACATCAAGGGTGCAAACTCTTATTACTCGGAAATAGAATAGACGAAATGCCTTTAGAAAACCTAAATAAAGAAAGCTATCCAACTGTCATAGTTTGGGAAGATTATGACACTGTATATGGCAAACTGAAAGCAAAAGGTTGGACTCTATAGTCACATTGATAGTTGTTTTATATTTAATTTGTATGAATAATCACGAAGAAAATAAAAAGGGTATTGTTCTGAATAGAATGTACACAGGCGGCTATTTGTCCACCAACCTTGGTCATGAGGTTATCAATATGTTTCAAGCGGATAATGGTAAGCATTATCTATATTTGAATGCAAGAGGTAATTTCGCTAAAGAACATACAAATCAGATGTCTGATATGTTGCTTGTTAGATATGCTGGAGATAATAGAGTAGAGGTTTTGGCTTGGGCAAATGGCTTGCATGAAATTGATGGCGCAAACGAAACTTATCGAGAATTTGAGAAAGATTACTCAATCTTTAACAAGCAAAAGGATTTTATTAATGAGAACAAAATAAGTTATGGAGGTGCTAATTTAATCAAATTATTTGAAGGTTCAGCTCAACAAAATATATATATAACATACTCTGCTGATAATTTTTATCTTCCACAGAAACCTATTTATATAAAGTATGTTGATGAGAGTAATTTGTTATATGCTGACGAGAATGACAAAGATTCTGAGAATTGTAATAAAAAGGATAATGATAGTCTTGAAATATATCTTTCTGGATATCAGTTTGGAAAGGCAACTTTAAAGCAATATATATACCCGACCACTCATAAAAACTCCAAATATAAGTTTGATAAAAGGAAAATAAATGAGGAATTTAAAGAAAAACAAGGCCTCAAAAAAGATGATGAATTTATCATCGAACTTGAAAAACTTGTCAATAAAAAAAGAAGTGCAGATTGGGATATATTATTGAAATTACTGAATCCTAAGGATGAGGCTATATGGAAAAAAGTTGAGGAGGAAGAAGATAAAATTACTAAAGAAAATATCAATTCTTATCAACCAAGAGAAGTATCTTTGTTTGATATCGTACCTAAACTTCAAAGAGATGAAAATTGTTTTTCAGATATTTTGAAGCATTTCATGAATAGAGATAAGGATGAGTGGACGGGCATCTTAAATAAATTATGCGAAGGAACGAACATTGGAAAGATATGTGAAATTGTGAGAGAAAAAGATGCAACAATCGGTAAAAAAAAGACTGATATAGTCTCCGCCGATTCAAACGGGGGAAGAATAGATTTATTGATACGAACAGAGCATGCTTACGTAGTCATTGAGAATAAGATAAAGTCTGATATAAACAGTAAAAAAAAGTGATGGAATTGATGGAAATCAACTTAAACGATATCATGATTATGTGAAGTATTGTATAATCGGTGATTATATAGAAAATTTGCCAGCTAATAATAAGAAGGAAGAGCTGGAAAAAAGATATAAGCAGATACAACCAAGTGACTTGCTAAATTTTGAAGAGAAGGTCAAATATGTATATGAGATTCTTAGTGAACCTTTACCAGAAATAAACGCATACTTCTTTGTGCTTGCTCCAGATTATAATATGCCCGATAAATTAGTGCTAAAAGAACATGGATATAAAGCATTATATTATAGTGCTTTAGTTGGTAAGGATAATGGTGTTAACGATCCAGAGGTCGTAAAATTAATGAAAGACTATAACAAACATCAGAATGATGACTTATGGTCTGCATTTTATGAAGCAATGAAGAGACATAGTTATTCTACAGAAAACCAATCTTTATATGAAGATATGAAAGATACATTCTTTGCAAGAATTAAAGAAATACGACTAAATCAAGATAACAATGCCTAATTATTTTACAAAATCTGCCTTTAAAGTTGCTTTGACTTGTTAAAGACAACTGTAGCTCGGCGATGATAAAGCGACTTCGGCATTAGAGCAAGCCTTGTTGAGATACTGTCACCTCGACACTCTCGCCATGGTCAGAATTTGGGAGAAATTGTCATCGTTATAGTAATTGAAATTTGAAAATCAGGACGTATCCATACGCCCTGATTTTTTTCTAGATGCCTGAACCGTGCGTCTTTACTTTACTCTGCACTCTAAACTCTACACTCTAAACTCTACACTCTAAACTCTACACTAAAAAAAGTGGAGCAAGTCTGTTGACAGTTGTCCGTTGTCCGTTGACAACCGCTAATGTCTAAAAAAATCTTAACAATCACTTAATTTTTTACTCTTTTTTGATATATATTATATGTCACTATTAAAATTATACTAAAAATGGAAAATCAAAGTAATCAATGTCCTGTTAAGAAAACGAAATATGACCTTATGCGCGAGCGTGTACAGAAAATTGAAAAGAAACTGTACGACATTATAGGTTATGGCACAGAGCTCCATAATCTGCGTTATGCCTCTCGTAAAAAGCGTGAACAGATAACCGGACTTTTGTCGCAGCGTAAGCGTTTGCTCAACAGAATGTTTCTAGCTACTCCCGAAGAGGTCGCTCGTATGGAACAACTCAACAATCTTCTCCTTGACCAGACGAAGAAGTTGTATGCCCGTACTGAAGAGCTTTATCGTAAGATGACAACAACTACTTATAATCCGGATTTCGATGATGATGTGGAGGTGGTGGGAACTCTCAGATTTGTGATGGATGGTAAAAATTCGCTGCTTCCGATGAGCAACGACGACTATTATGGCTCTAAATTCGCT
>JAZRNQ010000038.1:0-16233 GCA_045648285.1 Bacteroidales bacterium
GTGGCCTCTCTCAATAGCGACGACGCCGGCATTGCAATATGGCTCTGCATTGTTAGGGTAAGTCTCAATGGCGGTGATGTATATCTTTTCCTTGTCGTTTAATTCTTTGACTAATGTGGCTGCATACATCATCTGGTCGCAACTCAACGACTTAGGGTTGCTTGTACACATCTTGGTGATTTGTTCGTCGCTCATCGATGGTTCAATAGTGTTGACTTTCACTATGCTGCGTCTTAATGAAGGTAAGATGCTTTTTTCAAACTCAGGATATTGCTTGATGTATTTGTTAAGTTGTGCTACTCTCTGCTCTGGTGTCTGTGACTTCAAAGTCTTGATGATGGCATCTTTGTCTTTGATGGATGACTTGGCAATAGCATTCATGAGACCGTCCCAGTCCGGACCATTGCCATTTGTCATGAATTTGATGTCGTTGACGTTTTTATAACTTACGTGTGTTTCCTCTTGAGAAGCGAGAGAGGTGAGTCTGTTTTTCAAGAAGTTCTCTGTTGTCTTGGCTCTGCCTTGTGACAAATTGTCGTTGTATTTTATAGAACCTTCAGGTGAAGCCCAGCCGATGATTTCAATGTTCTTGATGTTCCAACCTTTCAAGATGTGTGATGTAAGCTCATTGATGGCAGCTTTGTTTTGAATGTCTTTGTTTAAAGGCACGCTCCAGTTGATGTTGTCGGAATTGACCATGAAAAAGATATCTCCATTGTCGGTGATTGTGTTTTGAATAGAATCTGGCTCGGCATACGCTGTGCGCAATAAACTCTTGTCGATGTTTTGTGATGTGTTGATAACGCCTTCAGCTACTAAAAACGAAGCAGCTACAGCATATTCGCCTTTCTCTCTGATACTTTGTTGGTTAGGATGAATTGTCTCTTTGAACTTATAAACAATAGGCTCCACAATTAATAATGAGTTGTACATGCCGTCTTCGTAAGGAATTGTGACAGTGTAAGAAAATGCAGCGCCGTGTCTCTTGCTTACAACAACTCCGTCGCCAGCAACTTTTTCTCCTATGAAGTTAATGGATGGCAATTCTGTCTCTCCTTCTTCATATACTAAAACAGGAGTGACGTTCATAACAGCTTTCTTATGAAAATATCGTGGCGGAATATCGGCCTCAATGGTGACTGTCACCATGTTGCCATGATTCTCTAAAATCTCTGGTGAAGCTGCAAAATATACTTTGTCGATGTGCTTCGCCATGTTTTTTACGTCGTGGTTCTTAGCTTGAAAAACCATAGGTGTCATCATGATAATGACGACAAGTAACGTCTTGAATAGTGAATTGATTCGTTTCATCTTTTGTTGTTTTTAATTGATTTACATAAAAACAAAGATGAAAGACCTTGGTTCAAGAAAATGTGAATTTTTGTTGAGCCAACAGCCAATAGCCAATAGCCTTAGTTTAAATTACTTCCAAAGAGAATTGAACAGGTGGTACATAACAATTCCGCCGCTAATCGAAACGTTAAGAGAGTGTTTTGTGCCTTCTTGTGGAATCTCGACAGCTGCATCGCAGTATTGAAGTATGTCATCATCAACGCCGTCTACCTCGTTGCCGAAGATATATGCGCTTTTGTGTTCTGGGACAAAGTCGTTGAGCATCACGCTGCCTTCTATCTGTTCTACTGCATTGATTTTGTAGTTGTTGTCTTTAAGATATTTACAAGCGTCTTCTGTTGTGTCGAAGTATCTCCACTTAACGCTTTCTTCTGCTCCTAATGCTGTCTTGTGTATCTCACGATGTGGAGGACATGCTGTTATGCCGCAAAGGAAAATCTCTCCGATTCTGAATGCGTCGGCAGTGCGGAAAAATGAACCTATATTGCTCAACGAACGGACGTTGTCTAAAACGATAATGACATCTAATTTTTCAACTTCTTGATATTCAGTTAAACTTAATCTGTTTAACTCTGGCATTGTTAACTTACGCATCGTGTTTTATTTTCTTGCAAAAATAATGTTTTCTCGAAAAGAAAACGACAATAAAAATATTTATCTTTGTGAGATAAAAAATATATGGAGATTTTATGGCAAAGACAGATAAAGAAAATCAAGAACTTGAGACCCCTTTGATGAAACAGTATTATTCCTTTAAGGCGAAATATCCTGAGGCGCTGCTTCTTTTCAGAGTGGGTGACTTTTACGAGACTTTCGGTGAAGATGCCATAAAGACTTCTGAGATACTCGGCATCGTCTTGACAAAACGTGGCAAGTCGGCAGCTACAGCTACAGAGCTGGCTGGCTTCCCTCATCATGCTCTCGATACATATCTCCCAAAACTCGTCAAGGCCGGGCAGAAAGTGGCAGTGTGCGAACAGCTGGAAGACCCTAAACTGACCAAGAAAATTGTTAAGCGTGGCATCACCGAACTGGTGACGCCTGGCGTGACATACGACGATAACGTCCTGGTTCAGAAAGAGAATAATTTCTTGGCTTCAATTCATCTCGAAGATAAAGAATCGGGAATTGCTTTCCTCGATGTCTCTACTGGCGAGTTTTATCTCACTCAAGGTAATAACGAATATATCGATAAGCTGCTTCAGAGTTTTAACCCTTCTGAAGTACTTTGTCAACGTAATAAACGTAAGTCATTTATAGAGAATTTCAGCGATAAATATTATCTCACCGTATTCGACGATTGGGTGTTCACCGACGATTATTCCAACGACATCCTGACTCGTCATTTTAATACTAATTCTCTCAAAGGCTTCGGCGTCAGCGATTTCCCTAAAGGAATAATAGCGGCTGGTGCGGCAATACATTATCTCCACGAGACACAGCATGATAAGATATCGTATATAAGCTCTTTGTCGCGCATCGACGAAGGTCAGTTCGTGTGGCTCGATAAGTTCACGATAAGAAATCTGGAATTATTACATTCGTCTAATGCAGGGGCTAAGACTCTCATCGATGTCATCGACAAGACTACTTCTCCTATGGGTAGCCGTCTTATGCGCCGCTGGCTTTCTCTTCCATTGAAAAATAAAGAACAGATTGCTGCACGTTACGACATAGTCGATTTCTTTGTGAAGAATAATGAATTGATTGATGCGTTTCAAGATGCCATACGTCAGGTCGGTGACTTGGAACGTCTTATCTCGAAAGTGTCATTGTTACGTGTCAATCCAAGAGAATTGCTTCAGGTGGCACGCGCCCTCGACCAGATAGAATTGTTAAAGCGTCTTTGCACGGAAAATGAAAATCCTTGCCTTCAGTTATATGCTGAGCAGCTTAATGTCTGCGATACCATACGTCAAAGGATAAAGAAGGTCATTAGTCAAGAGTCTCCGGCATTGTTGTCGAAGGGCAATTTTATTAATGAAGGTGTTGATGAAGAACTCGACAGCTTGCGTAATCTCTCTCGTTCGGGTAAGGATTATCTTGTCAACATGCAGAAGAGAGAAAGTGCTGCAACGGGCATTTCTTCGCTGAAGGTTGGATATAATAATGTGTTCGGCTATTATCTTGAAGTGACGAATCTTCATAAAGACAAGGTGCCAGCAGAATGGATTCGTAAGCAGACGCTGGCAAATGCTGAGCGTTATATTACTGAGGAACTCAAGGAATATGAACAGAAGATTCTCGGCGCTGACGAGAAAATACATGCCATCGAAGAACGTATTTATTTTGAATTGTTGAATGCTTGCAGCGAGTTTGTAGCGCCGATTCAACTCAATGCTTCGGTGATATCTAAAATCGACTGTCTCGTAAGTTTCGCAACGGTGGCGTTGAAGAATAATTATGTGAAACCGACAATCGATGATTCTTATGTGATTGATATTAAAGAAGGTCGTCATCCTGTTATCGAGCAGATGATGCCTGTCGGTGAGCAATATATTTCCAACGACGTTTATCTCGACAGAGAGAAACAGCAGATTATCATCATCACTGGTCCTAATATGTCGGGTAAGTCGGCACTGTTGCGCCAGACAGCTTTGATAGTTCTTCTCGCACAGATTGGCTGCTTCGTACCAGCGGCTTCAGCTCGTATCGGACTTGTAGATAAGATTTTTACTAGGGTAGGAGCGAGCGATAATATCTCGTCAGGCGAGTCTACTTTTATGGTTGAGATGAATGAGACTGCAAGTATCTTGAATAATATCTCAAATCGTAGTTTGGTTCTTCACGATGAAATAGGCAGAGGAACAAGCACCTACGACGGTATCAGCATCGCATGGGCAATAACAGAATATCTTCACGAGCATCCTCAGTGCAAGGCGAAAGTCTTGTTCGCTACACACTATCACGAGCTTATCGAGATGGAGAATACCTTCAAGAGGATAAAGAACTACCACGTCAGCGTGAAGGAGATGAACGACAAGGTTATCTTTTTGAGAAAACTGAAGAAAGGTGGCAGTGCGCATAGCTTCGGTATCCATGTCGCTGCAATGGCTGGAATGCCACGTAAGGTCATCGACAGAGCTGATGCCTTGCTCGCGATGTTGGAGAAATCACATTCGCATGAAAACTTGAATCAGGCGGTGAAGGATACTAAGAATAGTTTTGATAATATGCAGCTCAGCTTTATTCAGTTGGATGACCCTTTGTTACTACAGATAAAAGAAGATATCTTAAATACGAATATCGACACACTCACGCCAGTGGAGGCTTTGATGAAACTAAATGAGATTAAGAAACTGCTGAGCAAGGTGTGATATTAATTAATAATGTGAATATAGAGTTGTAAATACAAATGTCGAGAGTTGGTTAATGAGGTTCGCTAGCTTTTCGATGAATTAATAAACCAGAACCTTTTATGTTAATTATGAGAAAAATAACTTTAATGCTAACTGCTATATCGTTGTTGTTCGTATTTTTTTCTTGTAAAAATAGGACAAACGATATGACTTTCAGTTTTACTGATGCTGAAATTGGACACAATTCTGTACAGTTTACACTTACCCCATCTGATTTAGAACAGGAATATTTCTTCGGAATCCTTCCTTTCTCAGATGTTAAGGACATGGACGACGCTCAAATTATCTCTGAGACTATGGAGATGGATATCTTTAAAAAACTTAAGCGATACGGAGTGTTGGATTGTCATGTAGAAAATCTCCTTGCTGAGACAGACTATATTGCGATAGCTTATGCTTGTGATAAGGCAGAGAAGGTAGCTCGTTACAATTTTAGAACTTTAGCTGAGCCAGAAACACCGGAAAATCCAGCTGAACCAGAGGACCCAGTTGAACCAGAGGATCCAGCTGAACCAGAGGACCCAGCAGAACCAGAAGACCCAGCTGAACCAGAAGACCCAGTTGATCCAGAAAATCCAGTTGATCCAGAGGACCCTGAAATTCCAGTAGAACCGGTTGTAGAGCTTGTGGCTGATAAGACTGTGGTTAAAAATAATGGTACAGATAAGGTTACATTTACTGTTTTTGTTGATGGTGTTGATATGACAAATGAAACAGTGATTTATAATAGCACCGATGACAAGAATTTGGAATCTAATGAGTTTATGCCTGAAAATGTTGGTTTGTATGTGTTTACTGCTACATATAATGGCTATAATTCAAATGATGTCGTTATTGAAGTGAAAGAAGCTCGTGTTTATGCTCCTGGTGATTTATATGATGAAGACGGAGTGAAAGGTGTTGTGTTTTACGTTACAGAAGATGGCACCAGTGGTTACATAATGTCGATGGATGAGACAGATCTTCCATGGTCTACAGAAAATGTTTGGGCAAACTGTGTGTCAAGACGTGGACAATGGAATACAGAAGATATGCTTAAATTAGGTGCTGACAAATATCCAGCAGCAAAATGGTGTGTAGAACATGGCGAAGGTTGGTATATGCCTTCATCATACGAAATGGGCTTGATGTGGACTGCCGTCTCAAATGGCACTCACGTTTTTGATCATGAATATGCAAAACTATATAATGACAAACTCATTGACCCTATAAAAGAGGATTATTATTGGACTTCTAACGAAACAACAGAGGAAATGGCAGAGGTCGCAGTATTTATAGATCAAAGCATAGTTTGTCTTAATCCTATTAAATCTGCTTCATATTACGTTCGTGCTATATATGAATTTTAGGCATTATTCGTTAAAAATGATATTTAATAAAGAAAGGGACTTAAAATGTCCCTTTTTTTTATGCGAAATAGTACGGATTTTACTCTGAAAAATGTGCTGATTTTATCTGGGTAAAATTGCTATTTGGAAAATATTGTGATATTTTTTGATAAAAAAAGTAGACTTTTTGTACTAAAAATGTCATTTTAGAATTATTTTTTTTAATTTTTAAAGAGTTTTTACTTTGTAACTATTTAATTTTCAAACTTCAAAAAATATTTTAAAAAAAATATCAAAAGCTCTTGTGCCGAATGATATTTTATGTATCTTTGCACCGTTAAACAACAAGCGGAAATAGCTCAGTTGGTAGAGCACGACCTTGCCAAGGTCGGGGTCGCGAGTTCGAGTCTCGTTTTCCGCTCAAATCCCGATAAAAGTCGGGAATTTTTGTAAAGATAGGATAAGTGCCTGAGTGGCGGAATAGGTAGACGCGCCGGACTTAAAATCCTGTGCCCATTTCGGGCGTGCCGGTTCGATTCCGGCCTCAGGTACAAAAAACTAACTTTACAGAGTTCTTGCAAAGATTGCGGAAATAGCTCAGTTGGTAGAGCACGACCTTGCCAAGGTCGGGGTCGCGAGTTCGAGTCTCGTTTTCCGCTCAAAGTCTCTCAATCGAGAGACTTTTTTTATTGTCTATATTCGATACAAATCGGTTCTGTCGGATCAGTCCGAAAAATCGGTGGAGCATTAAAAAAATGTCCGTACATCGGTATTAGATGCACGGACAAATATATAAATCGATTTAGTGTAAACTTATTTGATGATTAGCTGTATAGCGTCTTTAATCACAATAGGTTTGTTTGCATTGTCAGCTTGTTTCACCTTGTTAGGTTCGTTTTTAGGTCTGTTGGAAGGCGTAACTGACTTGCTTGGTACTTCGTTAGGTGTGGTGAAATAAAGTTCTGTAATAGGACCCCAATCACCATTAATATTTCTAGCGGCTGCTATAGCAACGCAGTCGGTATTTGGGTCAATTTGATAGTCTGTAGTCA
Organism: Bacteroidales bacterium; assembly: GCA_045648285.1. Classification (GTDB taxonomy): domain Bacteria; phylum Bacteroidota; class Bacteroidia; order Bacteroidales; family F082; genus Limimorpha. The sequence continues at coordinate 7,093 of JAZRNQ010000038.1, forward strand.
ATGTCTCATATTGGAACCATCCTAATGTTGGCATGAATGGATCGCTGCATAAGTCTTCTTGATAACCGTCAATATCGCTATTGTAGTTGTCAGCTAATATTACATTGACTCTGTAGGCACTTGTTTGGTCGTTAGGAGTGAATGTCAAAAATTGTGATGGCATCAATTCCCATTCGTAATTCTCATTCATCCATTCTGCCATGACATATTCTCCGAGTGTTATTTCAACGCTAGCAATGCCTTCTCCTCCTAATGATTTTGTATTGAATCTAAACACTTCATATGGAGCTCTTACACCGTTTATGTCTAAAGCTTGGATGTAAACTTCATACTGAGTGCATGGTGTTTCGTTTGTGTATTGATATGATGCTTTTCCTTGGAATTCGAGACCCCATCCTTCAATCATGTCACCAATGTTATTCCAGCCTTCCATGCCGCCAAACAAAACATATTGGTATTCAGTAACGCCTGCTTGCGCTACGAAAATGCTATATTTTGATGTCTCTGAATTAGGAGTGAAGCTAAGTGTGAAGTCGCATAGGTTATTTTCGTCTAATTCGTTTTGTGTGACTTCAATAGTGACTCCTGGATTTCCGACTAGGTTTTCAGCAGGTGTCATGAATCTGGCTTTTATGACATCACATGCTAATCCGTATTTGTCTATACCTATTGTGACAATAGCGTATTCAGTGTCATGGAAAAGTTGTAGACCTGTTATTTCTACATTTTCGAAATCCTGATAATAAATGTCAGATACGTTATTGTTAATATAATATTTAATGTCTTCGCTACTTAAAGATGCAATGGAGTTATAGTCCATGCACATTAACTTGAATCCTTCGCATGATTCGGTGCGGATAAGGTCGAGTGTTACAGATGTTGTTGTATAACTTATGATGTTGACATCAGCTGCCACTCTGCCTTCTACATTCTTGAATATTATGCTGTCGAGATTGTCAATGACAAATTCTTCTCTGATGCCGTTGCTGTTGTGTATGGTGAGATTGTCGAAGCTGCTGGTTTTTCCAAAGCTGAGGCTGTCGATTTGCTTCATATTATAAATTACAGCATCTTTGCCTTTTTGATGAAGTAAAAGTCTGTTACATTCCTTGTTCTGGGCATGTAAACCCAAATATGATATAACTATGACTATAGTGAGTAAAAGTTTTTTCATTGTTTGACGAATTTTAATGTTGTTGAATTAGAGTTGATGAAGTAAATGCCAGGACTGAGATTAGATACATCTATATATTCTCCGTTCCACTGAGGAAGTTTGTCGATGAGCATGCCTGTAATAGAATATATGCAGATATCGGAACCATACATCTGTTCGGCATTTTGAATAGTCACAATGTCTTTCGCAGGATTAGGATTGATACTTGCAGTTGAAAAATCTTGTGTTTCAATAGAGGTTCCTTCTTCGTTGAATGTGATTTTTGCAATATCAGAGAAATAAAAATCGGTTGAAGTGTTGTCGGCTGTTGTGACAAGCATTTTCTTTGTCTTAAATTTGATTGTTGAAATGGTAGAGATGTCAATTCTGACAGGGGAGAGGTCTGTGTTGTTTAGATAGATACTGATAAGTTCGTCTGCTTTAGCAAAAGAACTTGTTAACAATAACAAACCAATGATTAAACAAAATCTTAATTTCATAGGTTTTAATATTTAGATTAATAATTGTTAACAAAGGTAAAAGAATTGTCCCAAATAAGCAAGAAAAATATCATTAAACGAAATCATTTTTATAACTTTGCAAAATGAATTTAAATATATTATCTATGAAAAATAAAGTTGATATTTGGCAAGAGATAAAGAGCCATGTTATTATAACCTTCGCGGTTTTTCTATCAGCTATTGGCTGGTGCGGTTTTTTGATTCCTAATCAGATGCTGGGCGGTGGCGTCAGCGGTCTTTCGACTATAATTTATTGGTTGACAGGTATCCCTACTGGTATCATGATATTCGTGTTGAATGCTATTCTTATCGGTATTTCCTTTAAGTCGTTAGGAAGAAGATTTGCTATCAGCACAATTTATTCAGTCATCATGACATCTGTAATGTTTTATTTCGGACAGGAATATTTTGGTGACACTCCTTTGATTACAGACAAATTCCTTGCATCAGTGTTAGGTTCGGCATTGAATGGCGTTGCATGCGGCATTATTTTCCTTGAAGGAAGTAGCACCGGAGGTACTGATGTCATAGCTGTTATGATAAACAAGTATCGTAATGTGACAATAGGTCGTCTTTCCTTATTTATTAATGTGGTGGTTATTGGATGCTCTTATTTTGTCTTTAAAGATTTAGAACTTTTGATTTATAGTTATGTTGGTCTTATGGTGACAAGCTATACCATCGATATGACGATGAATGGTAGCAAGCAGTCGGTGCAGATGTTTATCTTTACATCAAAGCCACATGAGATTGCTGACAGAGTGGGAGAGGAAGTGCAACGTGGCGTGACAATGATAAAAGGTACTGGCTGGTATTCGAAGAAAGAATCTGAAATCGTTATGGTTGTGGTTCGTAAAATTGAATCACAGCGTGTCATCAGAATTGTGAAACAAATGGATCCAGCAGCTTTCGTCTCTGTCAATACCGTAATGGGTGTTTACGGAAAAGGCTTCGAGATGATGAAGAAGTAGTTTGTAAAAAACTCAGAAATTCAGAAACTCAAAAGCTAAGAAAATTAAAATACAAGTTCTGAAGTTTTGAGATTTTGATTTTTTGAGATTCAAAAAAAAGCGGTCAATCGACCGCTTTTTTTATTTGCTTATTAATCTTAACTGATTTTTTACTGGAACTGTTCCTTTGTTATTGTTTTTAGTGAGTTTGCGTTCCTTTATTGTTTTTGAAGCTGATTTGCTTGGCATGTCAGCTGGGGTTGTGAAGCGTACCTCTGTGACTGGTCCCCATTCGCCATTGATGTTTTTAGCAGCAGCGATGGCAACACATTCTGTGTTAGGATCAATTTGGTAGTCGGTGGTTACTTCTTCATGGTAAAACCAACCAACCATCGGCATTGGAGGTTCTGAACATAATTCTTGTTTTATGGCTTCACTTTCAGGGTCATATTGCTCGGCTGTATATACAGAGAATCTGTATGCGCTAACTTGGTCGTTAGGAGTGTATGTGATGAATTGTGATGGAAGCATCTCTCCCCACCAGTCTGCTAGTTTATATTCTCCAAGTGTTATTGTGACTTCAGCAGTGCCTTCGCCACCGAGTGGTTCTGTTGTCACTTCAAAAACTTGATGTGGAGCCATTATGTCATCATTATCTCGTGCTTGGATGAAAATTTCATATACAGTGCCAGGAGCTAGTTCTGTCCATTGGAATGAACTTTCCTCTGTATAAGGCACACCCCACATCTCAATCATCTCTCCGATGTTTGAGAAGCCAAATACAGGAGCAAACATTTCATATTGTGATTGTAGTTCACCTTTTGCACCTGCTACATAGCTGTATTTGCTGACGTCTTCATTAGGAGTGAATTTGACTGTGAAATCAAATTGGTTGACTTCTACTATTTCTGTAGCAACTTCTGGATTTCCTAAAATTGGTGCAGCTGGTGATGTGAATCCTACTTTCTTGACATCGCATAATACTCCGTAAACGTCAATACCGACGGTCATGATTGTATATTCTGTGTTTGGCAAAATTTCGACACCTGACATTACAGCTTCTGTAAAGTCTTGATTATAAACATAGTCTCCTTGTTCATTGATATATGTTGCGAGATATTCGTCTGACATATTGGCAATTATAACAGTAGGTTCAATTGCTATTTTAAAGCCTTCGCATGAAGAAGTGCGTGTTATAGAGAGTGTTATCGTTTCTAAATCGTAGCTTATTAATTCAATGTTTGCTGCTACTTCACCTTCAACATTCGCAAATGAGAGGCTGTCTACATAGTTTAAAATATAGCCTTTTGTATCTGTGCCACTATGTACTAATAATCTGTTGATTTCTGTATTTTGTGCGTATAAGCCGCTGCTGAGTAATAATGCTGCTATAACTAATAATATCTTTTTCATTGTTTTATGAATTTTAATGTTGTAGAATTGATGTTGATAAAGTAGATGCCTGGATTGAGGTTCATAACATTGATGCTTTCACCATTCCAGTTAGTTTGTTTTGTTACGAGTGTTCCTGTGAGTGTGTATATGCATAAATCAGAACCATACATTGTTTCATCACAACTTATGCTTATATTATCTTTTACAGGATTAGGGAAGAGTGTTAATGTAGCATTAGAATTCTTTTCTTCGATAGATTCTGTGTTTAGTTCTTCGTTAAATGTGATTTTTATAACATCAGAGTAATTGAAGTTTTGAATTACAGCATATTGCTTGTCTTTAATGCTTAGTTGACTTGTTTCAAATACAATACTTGAAACATCAGTAATGGCTATTTGCGCAGGTTTTTCGGAGCTGTTTAAATGAATGGTGATTAGTTCATCGCCTTCAGCTCTTACTCCAATTGCTGCTAGCAATAGCATCAGAGTGATTAGATAGTTTTTAAAATTCATAATTAAAGTGTTTAAAAAGTAAATAGTTAGTTGTAAGTATAAAAAAAATGCGACCGTAAAAAATACGATCGCATTTTTCAAATATTATTTAATACCTAAAGCTTTCTTGATGTCTTTTGGAAGAGCGTCTTTGTGAACAACGATGTTCATAGTTTTGTAACGTACGAAAGCTTCTGAAGCGTATAATGAACCTTCGTATTTGCCGTAGTCACCCCATGAGTTCTTTACGATGAAGTAGTTGTTGCCGAGTTGGTCTTTTGCTTTACCGTAGATAATCATGCCGTGGTCGTCAGTTGTTTCGTAGTTGTCGTAAGCAAGTTGACGATCTTCTTGTGATACGTGACGTTGTGGTGTTGGTTGTGAGAGAGCTTCTTTTGCTCTGTCAGCTGCGCTCATACCAATCCAGCGTGCCATGTCAGTACCTGAGTCGTTGCTGCCTGATGTAGCTTCAAGGTCAGGAAGAACAGCGATACCAGCGTTTTCGCCTCTTAACCAACCTCTTTCACTTACGTCTGAACCCCATGCGATTGTGTAACCATTGTCGATAGCGTTGTTCATGACTTCCATGAATTCGTCGATTGGGAGGTTGTAAGCTGTGCTCCATCTCCAGTTGTCTTGTACTTCGATGATGAATTTTTCGTAGAATGGGTGGTGTGAGAATGATGCTAAGTTTACATAGTCATCTGGGTTGAAACCTGTTGATTCTGCGAATGATTTTGGAGTGTATTCTTTACCTTCATAAACGAATGTTTCTGGACGTTCGCCGATGTAAGCGTTCAAGATACCTGTCATAGCGTTTCTCCAAAGTGGAGTGCCATCAGGACTTGTTTGTAAAGTCTTGTTTGTGATGATACCGTCAACGAATGGGTCGCAAACGCTTGAGAATTCTGAGAAGTTAGAGAGTGTTTCACCGTGCATAACACCTGCTGGCAATTCTGCATCTGGAACTAAACCGTAATGTTTGATACCATAAAGTACATCGTAGAATGAACCACCTTGTGAGAAAGAGATGTCACCGTGTGTACGTACTGTAGCTTGAGCGCGGTCCATGTATGTGTTCCATACGATGAACATTTCTGAGAAGTCGTATTCGCCTTTGCCCATACGTAATAATTCTGCTTCAACAAATGATAATGTTGAGTAGCACCAGCATGTACCTGCTGCGTATTGGTTCTTAACTGATGTGATAGGAAGTTTTACTTCTTCTGAGAAGATCCAGCCTTTTTCTTCTGGAGCTTGTTCTGCTTCTTGTGCGTTAGCTAAGCATGGCATAACGAATGCTAATGCTGTTGCTGCTAAGAATTTTCTAAAGTTCATAGTTGTTAATTAATTAATGTTAATAATAAATTTATAATTCTAATTTTGATTTAATGTCTGATGATAATGCTTCTTTGTTGACAGTGAAGAACATGGTGTGGAGACGTACGAATGCTTCTGAGCAGTACCAGTATCCTTCATATCCGTAGTTGGAAGTCCATGAGTTTTTCACCTTGTAATATTTGTTGCCGTTTTGGTCGTGGGCGATGCCAACGATGAGCATGCTGTGGTCGTCGGTTGTCTGGCCGTTTTCGTATGCTTCTTGGTGCATCTCTTCTGTGACTTCGACTTCTGGCATCACGCTTTCGAATTTATATAATGAAGCGAGTATCTCATCGTCGCTCATCTTTTTATATTTCTTAACGTCTGATTGTCTGATTTTTTCAACGTCTGATTCGAGTACAACACCAACGCCTGCGTTACGGCTGAATCCTTTGTCGCTAACGTCTTGCGCCCAACCTACAGTGTAGCCGCTGTTCAATGCGTTGTCGAGTTCGTTCATCAACTCATCGAGGCTCATATTGTAAGTAAAGGTGTTTGTCCAGTTGTCTTGGATAGGCATGATGTATGGCTTGTAGTTTTCGTGGTTTGTGAATGCGCCTATCTGAACGTAGTCATCGATATTGATAGGATATTTTTCCGCGAATGACTTAGCGTTGTATTCTGTTCCTTCGAAAGTGAAAGTAGCAGGAGTTTCTCCGAGATAAACGTCTAATACTGATTGTACCATCTCGTCCCAAACCTTGGTGATTTTGCCGTTATGTTGTTTGTTGACGATTTTGCCGTATTCAGCGAGAACTGAATGTAACTCACCGTGGTTGTGAGTGTTTTCTCCTAAAACGAGTCCTTCGTATGCTTCGTTAGGCATCATGCCGTTTTCGTTGATAGCATATAAAACGTCAAATACTTCGCCGCCAGGACTGAAGTTGCATGTTCCTTGCATGCGTACGTATTTCTCGAATTTGTTGGCGTAAGCCCAACGTACGAGATACATTTCTGAGAGGTCGAGTTCGGTGTTGTATTTTCTCATGATTTCAGCTTCTACCATGCCTATGCCAGCGAAGCACCAGCATGTTCCTGATTTGGCTTGGTTTTTTACTGAAGTATGAGGAACAACGACATCGTCAGTAAATTGATATGCGTTTGATTGTGCGAAAAGCATTGAGCCTATACCGAGTGTCAATGCGAGGGATAAGAATAGTTTTTTCATAATTTTCTTTTTTTAGTCAACAGTCAACGGACAACGGACAACAGTCATTTTCCATAATCTGACTTATAGTTACTGAGCCTGTCGAAGCGTAAGGTGTTTTCGACAAGCTCAGACACTTACATATTAATTTTTAACAAAACGTTTAACGATTTCGGTATTGTTTGTCTTAACTTTGACGAAGTAAACTCCGCTGTTGAAATCAGAAATGTTAATATCCAATTGTGAATTGTTCATTGTACATTGTTCACTATAAATGCTAACACCGATGATGTTGTAGATATTTACTTCTGTTATTTCTTCGTTTGCTTCGATTGACAAGTTGTCTGTTGCTGGGTTAGGGAAGATGTTGAGGAAGCTTGTGTTTTCAGAGAGTGATTCGCCTAATGTTTTTGTACAAACTTCTTCAGAAGGATCTGATTCAGAGCTAGCACCCATTGAAGTGACTGTGTAGCAATATTCTGTGTTGTATGCTAAGTTTTCGTCAACGTATGTTGTGCCTGTGATGTTAGCGATTTCAACGTCGTTGCGGTAGACGAAGTAGCTGCTTGCATTTTCAGCAGCTTCCCATGTCAATTCGATAGATGAAGTGCTTTTGGCTGTTGCTGTAAGGTTTTCTGGAGCTTTCACTGCGCTAGCATCTTCTATATCCTCGTTGAGAATAACACCTACTTGTTCTGAAAAGTCAGAAACGATTGATAATGTTTCATCGCAGATGGTTTTTACGAAGAAATAAAGTTCTCCTTCAACATCAGAGCCCATGATAAATTCGTTTGTATAGACATTGCCCATCCACATTCCGTCAGGATAGTATTGTGTTGCAACGTATATAGCGTATGCTTCAGCGCCTTCAACAATATCCCATGAGCATGTTATCTTGTATTTCTTGCCGTATTCAGGGTTGTTCATCTCAACTTTAGCTTTAACATTTTGTACAGCATCACAGATGTAGAATGTTGTTGCGCAAACGTCAGCAGATTTTGCTGATTCTTCTGTTTCGTTAACAGCTGATATGTTGAAGCAGTATTCTGTTTCTGGTTCTAAACCTTCTACAGTGCAGCTTGTACCTTTAACGCTTCCATGTAATTTGTCGCCGCTGTAGATTTTGTAGTCTGTTGCGCCTTCAACGCGTTTCCATGTGATTTCAATAGCATCGTGGTTAACTCCTCTTGCGCAGATTGAGTCAGGTGTGCCGAATACATCTCCTTGTGCGAATAATGTTGCTGAAATGATTAGTGCAAATAATAAAAGTAATGATTTTTTCATAAGTTTAATTTTAATGATTATTAGTGGTTCAAAGTTACGAAAAAAAGTGATACGATTTAAGGTCCTATTAAAAAAAAGGAATTGAGGAACTGAGGAATTGAGGAACTGAGGAATTGAGGATTTGAGGATTTGAGGAGTTGAGGAGTTGAGGAGTTGAGGAGTTGAGGAGTTGAGGAGTTGAGGAACTGAGGAATTGAGGAATTGAGGAACTGAGGAATTGAGGAACTGAGGAACTGAGGAATTGAGGATTTGAGGATTTGAGGAGTTGAGGAGTTGAGGAGTTGAGGAGTTGAGGAACTGAGGAATTGAGGAATTGAGGAACTGAGGAATATAATCCTTATACCCTTAGATCCTTATACCCTTAAATCCTTAAATCCTCATACCCTTAGTTCTTTATAATTCTCTTAACGATATTTCCTTCTTCAGTTCTAACTTTAATGAAATAAATTCCAGACTTCAAATTCTCTACATCAATAGCCAAATTACCTTGTAGTCTTGTAGTCTTGTAGTCTTGTAGTCTTCCATAAACATCATAAATCTCAATAGTCAGTGTCTGACTCTGAGTCTCAATATAAAGTCTGTCGTTAACTGGGTTAGGATAAATCTTTATGTTATTTTCGTAATTTGATATGACATTTGTTGTATCGTTTCCGTTTTCTTCTTTGTATGATGTCTTAACAGCACCTACTGATTTTTTATTGTCATATAAAGCAACGACTTCAACGAAATAGAAATCATCTGTTTTTTCTGTAGAATATGTTAATTCTTTAGTGTTGTTTGCAACCAATTCATTATTGAAGTACAAATCGTAGCCAGTAGG
>JAZRNQ010000039.1:0-8669 GCA_045648285.1 Bacteroidales bacterium
CAGTTTATAAACTCTTTAACTAATTAAGAATATGGCTAGACAAAAAAAGAAAGTACCGGATCTCAATGCAGGTTCAATGGCCGATATCTCTTTTTTGCTGTTGGTATTCTTCCTAGTTACTACAACTATGGATACAGACACTGGTATTACCCGTCGTCTACCTCCACCAATTGAAGATCCAGAAATGGATGTCAAAGTTAAAGAAAGAAACATTATGAACGTGATGATTAACAAGTATGATAAATTGTTAGTCAACGGAAAACCAGGTGACGTAGCCACACTTAAGGATTTAACAAAAGAATTCATCACACCTCGTCCAAGCGACGAAACAGCTCCTGAGGTAGAAGTTAAAAACATCGAACTCGTAGGCGACGTGATGTTAAGTAAAGGCGTTGTGTCACTCCAAAATGACCGCGGTACATCATACGTAATGTATATAAGCGTTCAGAATGAATTGGCTAGAGCTTTCAATGAAATGAAAGACGAAATGTCTATGAAGTACTTCAATCAAAATTATGCAGACTTGAAAGATGAAGACAAGATTAATGCTATCAACAAAATTGTTCCTGTCCGTATCTCAGAGGCTGAACCTAAAGAATATTAATAAAACATAGGAGATTATTAATTATGGCATCAAAATACAGATCAGACGAAGCTAAGGAAGTTCCGGCAATGAGTACCGGTTCTATGCCTGACATTATCTTCATGTTGATATTCTTCTTCATGGTTACAACATCAATGCGTGAAGTATCTTTGAAAGTTAAAATGAAATTACCAGAAGCAACTGAAGTTCAAAAATTAGAAAAGAAATCTTTAGTTAGCTATATCTACATCGGACCTCCTACAAATGCTAAAACTTATGGTACAGAGTCTCGTATTCAGCTCAACGACCAGTTCGCAAAAATAACAGACGTTATTCCTTTTATTGAAAGCGAACGTTTAGCTCGTAGCGAATCTGACCGCCCTCTCCTCACAACTTCATTGAAATGTCATGAAGAAGTAAGAATGGGTCTCATCACCGATGTTAAACAAGAACTCCGTAAATGCGGTGCATTCCGTCTCACTTACTCAACACGTAAAGGAGAGAAATAATTTAAGTTCTTGGTATGATAAAAAAAGACAGCTTTAGGGCTGTCTTTTTTTTATGTATAATGTATAATGTATAATGTTTAATGTTTAATGTTTAATGTGTGATGTATGTATGATGTAGATGATAATATTATAAATTGTTTCGGGCAGTCTTTAATATTGCCGTGATGATTCGTAATATATCTGCATTTATATTATAATAATTATCAAATTGAGTCTTTGTTATATAGTTACTTTTATACAATAACTCAAGCCAATACTCTGTTTCTCCAGCCTCTTTCAATGATATAGACAATTTGGCCACAAAATCTCGTTTAGATTGCGCTAAAGACGCTTCTTTAGCATTTGCACCAACACTTGTACCTGAACGTAATAGCTGCTTAGAAATCACAAATTCACGTTTCTCAGCACATAAATATTTATATAAATCAACAATGGATAATGCAAGCTCCATGCTCTTTTCTAAAATAAGATTCGGTTTCATAAACATTCTATTTAAATAAAATAATTAAGCTAACAATAGTTCATAATAAATTCAAAATTATTCATTTTACATTATTCATTTTACATTATTCATTTAATCATTAAAAAAAAGAGCGATCATCAGACCGCTCTTTTTTTTATAAAGTGTTATCTACTTCTATTATTTAACAACAACTTTTGATGTGTGGCTGTAGCCATTAGCTGTTACTGTGCAGAAGTAAACACCGCTTGTAAGATCGTTAACAGTGATTGTGTTGTCACCTGTTGTTAAGTTTGTGTTAACAACTTTAACTGTTTGACCAGCGATATTTGTGAATGTAACTGTTGCGTCAGCGTCCATTGAAGAACCGATGCAGATAAATTCTGAAGCTGGGTTAGGATAGATATTGTAAACAACATCGATTGTTTCATTTAAACCGATAGCTTCACCTTCTTCTGTTAATTCACTTGTTGGGTTGAATTTGAATACGTTAACGATGCTCTTTGTAATGTCGCTTTGTGATGTGTATGTACCTGTGTGGAAACCAGGAGTTTCATCTGATAAGCATGAGAACCAGAATTCGTTTTCGTTTACTGGAGTACTTACAGCTGAGATGAATGTAGCTTCGTCACCTGAGTGGATGAAGTCAGCGTATAAGTTTTTGTAGATAACTGGCATTTGCCACCAATAAGCTGAGTCAACTGGTTTGTAGTTAACGAAGATAGATCTCATATAGAAGTTGTTGAGATATAATGCGCGGTTCATGTCTGGTGATGAGTAAGCGATTGCTAAGTTACCAGCTGGGTCAACTGCGATTGAAGGATAAGCTGTAAGACCGAATAATACCATGTAGTCACCAGCAACACCTTGTTCAACAACACCTGTGTATTGGTTTGCATAGTCGAATGCATTGTAACCTTCTGTTTCATGAGGAGGCATCCATGCGCAGAAGTTTGTAACGTCCATTGTGATGCTACCTTCTACTGTTGGGTGAGGCCACCATAATCTCAAAGCGTGTTTGAGGCTGTCGTCTTGTGAAGAACGGATTGGGCTTAATACAGGGATTGTGTCTGTACCTTCAACTGTGTATTCCCATGCTGTTGTGTCGTTCCAGTAAGCAACACCGTCAGTCCAGATACCTGGATAGAGGCTGTATGACCAACCTAAGTTTTTGTGGTCGTATAAGCTAACGCCGAGAGCAACGTGTGTTACACCGTCTTGACCGATAGCAACAGTAGCTTGTGTTGGACCATAGAGTTGTTCGAATAATGAATTTTCATCTGTTTCCCAATCTAAACCGTGGATAGGGCTTTCCCAAACCATTCTGCTTGTCCATGTTAAACCACCGTCGTTTGATTCATAAACCATAACGTGTGATGCGAAACCTGTACAGTAAACAACAGCGATATTGTCACCGTTAGCTGATGCTGCATAGTCGTCAGCTGCGTAAACGTCGATGTGTAAATCATCCAATTGGAGAGGTGAGAAATCGATTGTCCAGTTTTCGAGGTCTTCTGTGCGGAGGTAGTATTGAGCTACGCTTGAGTCACCTGAAGCTGCTGCGAAGACGTGGAGAACGTCATTGTTTTCGCCTGTTGTAACGATTCTTGCCCATGATAATGTGTTGCCTTGACCTTTAACGATTTCGTCAATATTTTCTGGGTTAGGAATAGCGTGAGGACCGTCCCATTGACCTTGGCCAGCTTTTTCTCTAACATAGTAGCTAAGACCATTTTCGTGACCGTGGTTAACGAGGATTTCACCTTCAGCACCGTAAGCTGCGATTGTAGGCCAACCTGTTCTGATGTCAGTACCTGTTGCATTAGCTTCGATACGTGCGCTTGGTTGTTCACCCCATTTACCCATTTTACCACCTCTTGCGAAGTTGTAACCAGTACCACGATTTAAGAAGCTGCCATCGTATTCATCATCTGACCATGTTGCTGTAACTGCTACAGAACCGTCTTTAGCTTGATACATACGGTTAGCAACGAAACCGTTTGATTGTAAGTCGTAAGTTGTAATCATTGATTCAGCATCCATGTAGTCAACACCAGCGTTGAGAACTACACTTTGTGTACCTCTAACTTCGAAATTAGCTGTACCTTTTACAACTTCATTACCGAGAGCTTTCTTCTCGTAAGTCATTGTGATTGGAGTAGGTAATGCTTTCTTTACAGCTGTTACCTGTTGTTGTGCAAATGCACCAAGGCCCATAACGAGACCTAAAGAAAGTAAAAGAACTTTTTTCATTTTAATAATTATTAAGTTAGTAATAAAATAATGATTCTACTTTTCAGTTTGCAAATATAATAAAAATAAAAGCCATAAGGTAAAAAAAATAGCTTTTTTAAAATTAATTTTCAGTCAAAGTAAATCTTGCACGATAACAAATTAATAAGTATCTTTACCGAGTATTATTTTAGGAGAATATTTACAAAATAATTATTTATAAAATGAAAAGAATCACCTTATTAATTACAGCTATCATTTTGGCGTTTTTCTCATGTTCTACTCAAAAAAATGAGAAACAAGATTTAGCTCAGTATGTCAAACCGTTTGTAGGAACAGGCGGTCATGGTCACACATACCCTGGCGCAGTAGCTCCTTTCGGCATGATACAAAACAGTCCAGATACTCGCATGGACTCATGGGACGGTTGCTCCGGATATCATTTCTCCGACAGCACAATTCTGGGCTTCAGCCTCACTCACCTCACCGGCGTAGGCTGTAACGACTACGGCGACTTCCGCTTCTCACCAATCACAGGGAAAGTCTCATGCAACTCCAAAGATTACAGCTCTTCTTTCAAACACGAAAACGAAATAGCTAAAGCTGGTTATTATTCCGTCATCCTCGATGACTATAATACTAAGGTAGAACTTAATGCTGGCGAACGAACCGCTATGCAACGTTATACCTTCCCTCAAACAAATGATGCTCATATCATCATCGACCTTCAAGAATCTAACACCTCAGCTGAGACTATATATGAGTCTTTCATAACAATAGAAAGCGATAACGCTATCAGCGGATTCCGTCGTACAGGTCAATGGGCAAAAGACCAGTATCTTTATTTCTATGCTGAGTTCTCAGAACCTTTCACTGGCTACGGCATTTGGTCTGATAATGTCGAGTATCCTAATGTAAAACATGCTGAAGGAAAAGACATCCAAGCATGGCTCGACTTCGACGCTACCGACGGAACACCTATTGTGATGCGCGTCGCTACTTCTGCAGTAGACGTCGATGGTGCTAAGAAAAACCTCGCCGCCGAAATCAACGACTTCGACTTCGATGCTTTGACACAAAAGACTTACCAACAATGGAACGAGGAGTTAAACCGCATACAAATCAACACTGTCGTCAATGAAGAAGACAAAGATATTTTCTACACTTCTTTATATCACTGCTTCGTAGTGCCTAACCTCTACTCTGACGTCGACGGTCGCTATCGCGCTCACGACAAGAAAGTCTATCAGAGCGACAGACCTCGTTACACTGTATTCTCATTGTGGGATACTTTCAGAACAGAACATCCTTTGCTCACACTCATCCAAAGAGAACGTAGTATCGACATCATCAACACCTTTATTAATAACTACGAGACTGGTGGTCTTCTTCCTGTTTGGGAACTCGCAGCTAACGAGACTAACTGTATGATTGGATACCACGCTATCCCTGTCATCGCTGACGCTTACTTCTGCGGTCTCGAAGGTATCGACTATGAAAAAGCTTTAGAAGCAATGGTAAAGACTGCTCGTGAAGACCAATTCGGTTTGAGCTGCTACAAAGAATATGGCTTCATCCCTTCTAACTGCGAAGGTGAGTCTGTATCAAAGACTCTCGAATATGCTTACGACGACTGGTGCATCGCACGTCTAGCTGAAGCTCTCGGCAAAAAAGAACTCGCCGACGAATTCTATCAAAGAGCTCAATATTACAAAAACTTATACGAACCTAAAGACAAGTTCTTCCGCGGAAAAAGAAACGGCTGCTTCGTAACACCATTCGACCCAACACAGGTCAACTTCATGCTCACAGAAGCTAACACTTGGCAGTATAACTTCTTCGTTCCACAAGATATCAACACTCACATCGAGATGATGGGCGGAACAACAGCTTACACAAGAAAACTCAACGAACTCTTCAATTCTTCTTCTGAATTGACAGGTCGTGTTCAGTCTGACATCACAGGTCTCATCGGACAATATGCTCACGGTAACGAACCTAGCCACCACATGGCTTATCTTTATAATTACTTAGGCAAGCCTTCACAGACACAGAAGTTCGTCAACAAAATCATGTATGAATTATACACCGATCAAGCTGACGGTTTATGCGGCAACGAAGACTGCGGTCAGATGTCAGCATGGTATGTCATGAGTGCTATGGGTTTCTATCCTGTGACACCTGCCAGCGGCTACTACGTCATAGGCGTGCCTCATTTCGACGAAATGGTCGTAAACCTCGAAAACGGAAAGACTTTCACCATCACAGCTAATAACCTCTCAAGAGAAAACCGTTATATCGAGTCTGTCAAACTCAACGGCAAACCTCTAAAACGTAGCTACATCTACTTCGACGAAGTTCATAACGGAGGAACATTAGAATTCGAGATGACAAACAGCCGCAAGTCTACATGGGCAACAGAGGTTGAAAACTGCCCAACACAAAAGATAGATGGTCCTATCATCGTGACTACACCTATTATTAACGTAGCATCAGATGTCTTCTTTGAGACATTAGACATCGAGTTAAGTCATTTGGATTCCGACGTCAAGATGTACTACACAACAGACGGCAGCACTCCTGATGAAAACAGCACATTATACACAGCTCCATTCGTAATCGACGAAAGTTCAGACGTGATGGTAGTAGCAGTGAAAGACGGCAAAAGAAGTAATGTCATCGAAGGTAACTTCAAGAAGATAGCTGCAGGAAGAACAATAACACTCGAAAACAGATACAACTCACAATATGAAGCTGGTGGCGACATCGCGCTCATCGACTACCAAAGAGGCAGCAACAACTTCCGCGTAGGTACATGGCAAGGTTACCACGGCGTTGACCTTGTAGCTACAGTCGACTTAAGCGAAGTTCAAGATATCAACAGATTGGCAGGTAGCTTCTTGCAAGATCAGAAGTCATGGATCTTCATGCCAAAACAAGTAGAGTTCTTCGTATCTAAAGACGGTAAGAAATTCCAATCTGTAGGTGTTATCGACAACACTATCTCACAAGAGACAGAAGACCCTGTTCTTCATGAATTCTCTATCGACAAGAAGTTATCTGCAAGATATATCAAGATGGTCGCTAAGAAAATCGACGCTTGTCCTGACTGGCACGTCGGCGCTGGCGAACCAGGTTGGATTTTCTGCGATGAAATCGTTATTGAATAATCCACGAATCAACACTAATTAACACAAAAAAGGACATCACATGTGATGTCCTTTTTTGGTAATATTGCCAAAGTTCTTAGTTCAAAGTTCTTAGTTCTTAATACATCTCCATTCCTTCGCCACCTTCGTAAGCGTCACCGCCGCCTGATGATGGTTGTGGCATTCTTCTCTTCTGTTGTTGGTTGATGCGATAGTTGAAGTTGAGTGTCACTGATGTTGTGCTCCATGTGCTTTCGCTGTATTGCCAGAAGTTGTCTCCCCATGACTCACCGCCGTGTTGTCTGCTGCCGAAGACGTCACGTATGTTAAGAGAGATAGTTGCGTTTTTGTTAAACACATCACGTGATGCAGCGAAGTCGCACCAGTAGTTGGCATCGCGATAGCCGAGTGGTTCTTCGCGTGGTCCCATGTAACGTCCTGTGATTTGGAAATCGCATACTTTCTTCACTCTGAATTTAGCGACGAGACGTGCAAAGGTGTTATATGAATCAGTTACATAATGTCTGCCATTCCAGTCACCGACGGTATTAGACTTGAAGAAGTTGATGCTACCGTTGATGTTAAACCATTTTACAACATCCAATGAACCTACGAGTTCGAGACCATAGTCATCGCTGATACCGAAGTTCTCTGGACGGCTGTAAGAGACATCGCCAACAACAGTAGTGAAATGACGTGTCACGTCGGTGCTATGACGATAATATGCTGTGAAGTTGACATTACCTTTATCCCAGAAACGAAGATATGAAATCTCGTAACTATCGGTAAATGTAGGCTTCAAGGCAGGGTTACCAGTTCTGATGTTACGGTCATCGTTGAAAGAATGGAATGGTGCCATCTGATGATACCAAGGACGACGGATACGACGTGCGTAGCTTGCCTGAATCTGATCCACCTCTGTCAAAGAATAGTTCAAGTGACCTGTTGGGAAGAAGTTCAGATATTTCTGATCGTTTCTTTCTTCTTTGTCTTTGAGATATGTGTCGATGAGAGTGAATTCTGTACGAAGACCCAACTGTCCTGAGAAGCGTCCGAACTCTCTTCCGTAGATAGCATAAAGAGCTGCCACTTGTTGGTTATAGTCGAAGTCATGAGTATAATCAGGGAGAATCACACCGTTTTCTGTCACCATTAAATTATTATTGATGAATTGGTTTGTATATTTACCACCGAGTTCAACAACAGAAAGTCCGTAATGATGAACGAAGTCGACGGTAGCCTGAAGGTTCTGTTGGTTTTCCTGAGCATGAGTGGTTTGATTCAAGCTAAAGAAAGGATTATTGATATCCATATCTTCTTGTGTCAAGAACTCAGCGTCGACGATGTCTGACCATTCTGTATCTGAGTTATTGAAATAACGCATCGAAGCTCTGAGGTAATTATCTTTTGATCCGAAATATTTATCGTAAGAAAGAGTGTACTCCATCATAGGTCTGTCGTTGAACCAATCTTCGGTACGTCTTGAGAAATTCTGCAAGCCTTGGAATGGGAAGTTATCGATATAAGTAACTGCAGGGGTGTTATGACCTTTCGACTGACGGAACATAGTGCTGAAAGTGAGTATGTCGTTATCGGTGAAGTAATAGTCGAAGCCACCGCGGATGTTATGACCTTTTCTGTTTCTGTTGCGATAAGAGAACTGTTCTGTTATCTGAGTAGCGTCGTCATGATTCTTCAATGTTGGGTCATAGAGACAGTCTTCGAAATATTCTGTC
>JAZRNQ010000040.1:0-7062 GCA_045648285.1 Bacteroidales bacterium
TAGTGCCGCCTGTTGCAAGAATACGAATGTTAGGTTTTTGTGCAAATGCCATAGTTGCTGTAACTAATAAAGCAACCATCATCAAAGTTAGTTTTTTCAATGTTTTCATATAGATGTGTTTTTGAGTATTAAAAAATCAAATGTTAAAATTGTTCAAAAGATTTTATAAAAAAGACATAAAGTCGCAAAGACATAAAGTCGCAAAGACACAGAGTCGCAAAGACACAGAGTCTCAAAGTTCACTTTGCGTCTCTGTGACTTTAAGTCTTTGTGTCATTAAAATAGGTAATTAAATCCGATATAAACTTTCAATCCGTCGCCGTCTCTTGCGTTGAGAGCTTTGGCAGCTTCAGCTGAGACGATGAAGTTCTTGTTCATGATGAGTTTCAAGCCACAACCAGCAGAAGAGTGGACGCCTTCTTTGGCGTAGCTGTCGATGAGGTTATTGTTACCTATAATATCGTATTGTTCTTCAATTTTTGACCAAGCAGCTTCTTGTTCTGCGAGGCGGTAGCTTTGTGTCACCATACCAGCATCGAAGAAAGGATTAAGAGCTACGTTCCAGTTTTGGTTGATGAATTGGAAGCCAGCCACTTTCCAACGGAGTTCAGCGTTGAGCCAAGCGTAGCCTGCGCCGATGACTCTGTTTCTGTTGATGCCACGTACTGAGTTAGCGCCGCCCATAGCGTCGGTCGACATTTTCTTATAGAACAACATATTAGAGTTGAATGCTGCGTAATAAGGAATCTCGCCAGCGATGACGTTTTGTGTGACTACGCGATAAGCGAATGTGAGGTTTTCTTTTACGATAGGAATATAATGTTGCCAAACAGCGTTGAAAGTCATGTGGCTATATCCGTCACGGTCGATGAGGTCAGGTGCACCTGTAACTGTTGCTTCAAAATAAGCACCTTGTGTTGGGTCGCTGTCGTGGTTTTTGGAATCGTAGATGAAAGCGAGTTTTAATTGTGTTACGTTGCCGCCGTCGGCTTCGTTGGCCCTGATGAGACCGCTCTCACGATATAATTCAAACAATGTTATTTGTTCATCGTATAGATATTCTTCGTTGTGGATGTTGATTCTTCCCATGTTATAGTTGAAGTAACTAAGACCAACACCATAATATAAATGTTCGCCGAAACCGAATTTAGCGCGTAAGCATGAGTTGAATCTGAACTGTTTACGGTCCATTCTATAGAACACACTATTGAAATCAGGATTATAATTTTCAGCCAATTCCTGTTGACCGTTGACTGTTGACTGTTGACTTAACACATAAAGGTCGTTATAATAAGGTGAAGCATAGCCGTTGAAACCGTAGAACTCGAAGCGTTTGTCGGTAAAATAACCAGCATCGATGAAGAGACGTGAGTTAGGAATGAGGCTGTAGAAGTCGCCGTAGAAACGAAGGTTGAGAGAACCTTTAGTATATGCTGATGCCTCAAGGTTCATCTTATAATCGAACTTTGGATAACGAGAGCCGTCACCATAGTTGAAGATATCGACACATGCTCCATATTGGAAACCCAGGTCAGAGTTGAAACCCACAACAGGAAGAGGACCGAAGTTCCAGCCTTTTTTAATGAGCTCGCCTTTCTCGTTGTAAACCTTTTCCTTCTTGTTCTTATTAACATTCTGAATGCTGTCTTGAGCTTGCAATGCAAATGACATCAACAATATTGACACCACTGCTAATAATTTTTTACTCTTTTTCATAGCGATATATTAATATTGATTTTTAATCGTTAACACATAAAAACTTATGTAAAAAAAATGTATTTTTGTTCTGCCAAGCAAAAGTAAAAAATATTTTATCATGGAACAAAGAAATAATAGACAAGACTGTATAATTTTCGAGATAGAAAGCTTGTTAAACAAGATGTCTAATCAAATTAATTTTCTGATTAGAAAAGAAATGCCAATAAATCAACTCGATATTGATTTACTGATGGAGAACACAAGAAAATTATATGACACGATTTGTTCTATTGAGTTAGGAGCGAGGAGTGAGGAGTTAGGAGTTGAGGAGGATGCTGACTCTGAAGTTATTGAATTTGAAGACGAGAATAAAGATAAGGAGGAAGAAATCATTGACTTTGAGGATGAAGATAACGACTACGTAGAAGATGAAGATGATGATGAATATGAAGATGAGGAGGAGGATTCTGATATGGTTTGGGATTTTACCAAAGACAATGAGGAGTTAGGAGTGAGGAGTGAGGAGTTAGGAGTTGAAGAAGACTCCGACATTGACTCTGTCACAGAATCTGAACCTGAAGAAGAGCCTGAAGAAGAACCAAAACCCGAAGAAGAGGACTCTGGCATCAGGACTTATCGCATCGTGAGAGAGAACGTTCCTACTCTTAGTGATTTATTAGAAAAGACCGAGGACAACAGTCTCGCTGCTCGTCTGCAACGCAAGCCTGTGTCTGACTTGATATCTGCTATCGGCATCAACGACAAGTTTTTATTCCTTAACGAGTTGTTTGGCGGAAGCATGGAGAAATACAACAAATCCATCAGGTCGTTGAACAGCTTCTCCACATTGTTGGGAGCAAAGACATACATGAGTGAGCTTCAGATTGAATTCCAATGGGACTGCAGCTCCGACGCATATAAGAAACTAGCAGATTTAGTTGAAAGAAGATTTATATCAATTCATAATGCATAATTCATAATGCACAGTTGATTAAACAATCTTCAATATATCTATAAATAATTATGAATTAAATTATGCATTGTGCATTATGAATTAAAACAAGATGAAATTATACTTAGTACCTACACCTATAGGAAATTTAGAAGACATCACCTTACGTGCCTTGCGTATCTTACGTGAGGAAGTCGATGTCATTTTAGCTGAAGACACACGCACCAGCGGCAATCTGTTGAGACATTACAGCATCAGCAAGCCGATGTCGGCATTTCATATCAATAACGAACATAAGGTAGTGACATCTTTAGCCGAGCGTATCGTTGCAGGTGAACGCATGGCTCTCGTCACCGACGCTGGCACACCTGGCATCTCCGACCCTGGTTTTCTCCTAGTACGAGAATGTCTCCGACTCGGCGCAGAGGTAGAGTGTCTCCCTGGCGCTACAGCCTTCGTCCCAGCACTCGTCAACTCCGGATTATCGGCAGACCACTTCATCTTCGAAGGATTCCTGCCTCATAAAAAAGGAAGACAGACAAAAATCAACGAGATAGCTAAAAACCATTATACCACCATATTATACGAGTCACCATTCCGACTCGTCAAGACATTACAACAACTGGCTGAGGTATGCGGAAACGAAAGACGCGTCTCTGTAGCAAGAGAGCTGACCAAGATTTATGAAGAGAACGCAAGAGGAACTCTTGAAGAAGTGATTGCACATTTCAGCCAAAAAGAAGTGAAAGGAGAAATCGTCATCATCCTAGAAGGAATTGAAAAAGAATAAACCAATATATTAAAAAATGAAAATCAAACTACTACTTACAACATTATTGCTATTATGTATAACAGCAACCTATGCTGCACCATTTAAAAATGTAGAGAAAATACTGACACAACCCGACGGATCAAAGTTACACTGCTACGCATCAGGCGATGAGTTTTACAGCCGACTTCACGACAAAGACGGCTACACCATCATACAAGCCGAAAACGGATACTTCGTCTATGCAACGACAAACTCTCAAGGAGACATCATCGCAACACAGCATATTGCAGGTAAATCAAATCCAAAAGCATTAGGTCTCGTTCCCAACATCAAGATTTCTCAAAAAGAATATCTCAAGAAAAGAGACAGAATGAAAGTGTCCCCTAACAGAGATAAAATAGGTCTTAACCATGGAACATATAACAACATTGTAGTCTTCATCAAATTCAAAGGCGATGAAGACTTCAAAACGTCACAGACCAAGATAGATTCCATGTTCAACAATGACGGATATTACGACATATCCATGAACAACTATTTCAAGAAAGCTACATACAACCAACTTTCGATGAAGTCTTATTATTACCCAAAAGCTGATGGCGACAAGCTAATGGCATACGAAGATATGTATTCTAGAAACTATTACAGACCTTATAATGCTGTCACCAATCCTGACGGATACAGCGAACACAACCGTGGCAAACGTGAATTCGCTCTTTTGAAGAGAGCCATAGAACATATAGCTGACGAAATACCAGACACTCTTGACATAGACCGCAACGAAGACGGACTTGTCGATAATGTCATCTTCGTCGTCAAAGGAAATGTAGGCGACTGGAGCGACCTGCTCTGGCCTCACATGTGGCAATTACACGGAGAAGATGTTTACATCCATAATAAAAGAGTCATGGGATTTAACTTCCAACTCGAGACATCCACTTATTTCACAGTGTCTACCCTATGTCACGAAATGGCACACTCTTTAGGCTTCCCTGATTTATATCACTACGACCAAGCCTTCGAATACCTCTCTCCAACAGGACCATGGGACCTGATGTGCAACAACTCACAACCTCCACAACATACTGCCACTTACATGAAATATAAATACGGAACATGGATAGATGAGATTCCAGAAATAGGATATGGCACCTATACCATTGAAGCTAATTCCTGGGAAGGCGGACGCAGAAACTGCTACAAAATACCAACATCCGACACCAATCAGTTCTACCTTGTAGAATATAGAAATAAAGACAATATCTTTGAAAAAGGCTTGCCTGACGGAGGTCTCTTGATTTATCGTCTCGACACAAGATTCAACGGCTGCATAGAATATAACGGCAACGATATCCTCGACGAATTATACATCTTCAGACCTAACGGCGACCACTACAAAAACGGACAAATCAATATGGCAACATTCAGTGCCGACAACAACAAGACAGAATTCAACAGCACCACAAACCCTTACCCTTTCCTCAATATCAACGAGATTGACGGCGACATAAACATCTGCAACATATCGGCTAAAGGAGATAACATGACTTTCTCTTACTTGCCTAAAAATAGCAATATCATACCTACAAACCTGATTGCTAATGTCAACAAGGACAAATATGTAGA
Source organism: Bacteroidales bacterium (assembly GCA_045648285.1). Lineage (GTDB taxonomy): Bacteria > Bacteroidota > Bacteroidia > Bacteroidales > F082 > Limimorpha. The sequence goes on from JAZRNQ010000040.1 coordinate 5,049, forward strand.
ACTTATATGGGACACCGTCTCAATGGCAGACTCATATAATGTGTATCGCGACGGCATATTGATAGCAAACGATGTGACAGAGAATTTCTATCGTGACGAATATCAAAACCTTGAAAAAGGTTACCACAACTATTTCGTCAGTTCCAACTGCAACAGAGAAGAATCATTCCGTTCCAACAAAGAAAATGTCATCATAGGCGACTACTGCGAATATATCTTCGACATGAACTGCACAGGCGACAACGGTTGGCAAGGCGGAGAGATAACAGTGTCTTTCAACAATGGCATGGAAGACATCTACTTGACCATGTATTCTGGATACAACAAAAAAGAAAGCATCGTGGTTCCAACAGGTGTTGAAATGAGTTTAAAATGGGCAGACAGCTGGGATAATACCGAGTGCTCTTTTACCATGAGTAATAATGACGGAGAAGTGTACAAGTCAGAAACATTGGACGAAGGTTTGTTAATCAGCATCAACACTGAAAGCAAAGGTTCTTGCATAGCTCCTAAAAACCTAACAGCTACAGTATCTGAGCCATACGTCAACCTTAAATGGAACTCTCATGTTGATTGCGACAGTTATACCATAATGCGCAACGATGAAGTCATAGCTGAAGGCATAACTTCTAACTTCTACACAGACAAGACTGCAAGTAACTCTGGAACATTAACATACACCGTCATAAGCAATAAAGACGGACTTTCTTCATTGCCATCAGCCCCTGCTACAGCTACAATCATGAATTATAACAGAGACATCATCGACATTGCAGCTACATCAGAGAATGGCATCGTCAATTTGGAATGGAATGTCAACCCTGACAATAGCACACACTCTATCAATTATGATGACGGCAAATTCGTGACAAGCATCGGCAGCAGCAGCAACACCTGGGGAATCATGATTCCAACAGAAGTTCTTAACAAATATAATGGAGCGAAAATCACAGCGATAGAAATATTCGACGCTACTGAGACTACATATAGCTTCAACATTTATAACGGAGAGAAACCTGACAACAACCCTATTCACAAGGAATCGTTCCAGACAACAAACAGCAATGAGTTTGTTCGTTTCAAACTTTCAAAAGATGTAAAATTCGATGCTAACAAAAACTTATGGCTGACAGCAAAATCAGCTGCCACAAGCAACCCTCCTATCCCATGTGGAGAGTTTATAGGATTGGAAAATAGCAATTTGATTAAGGCCGGCGCATCATGGAAAAGCGCATCCCATTACGACATGAACTATTCATGGCTCATCAGACTTCATATAGAACAAGACGATGAATTTGTAAATAATCTGTCATATAACATTTACAGAGAAGACAGCCTTATAGCTTCAAACATAAAATCAACAACATACAGCTATTCAGAAGAAAACAACATCGGTGATACTATATGTTATAACATAGGTGTGGCATACAACAACTATGACATTCTTTATTCTGACGAAGTATGTCTCACAATAGCTTCAACAGAGCCTGATCCAAAACCTGAACCTGAGCCTGATGAAGACAAGACTCCTAAGTTATATCCAAACCCAACCAAAGACTATGTCACAATCATCGATGAAAACATCAAGAAAATCAAGATATATTCTATAAGCGGGACTACACTCTTGGAAGAAGACACCAAAGGCAACAAAGTGGAAATCGATATGAGAAAATTCGCTAGAGGAATATATTTAATTCATGTCGTTACCGAAACAGAGACTAAAACTTATAAAGTAGTTAGGAATTAGGATCTAAGGAACTGAGGGTATGAGGATTTTTTAAGACACCAAGACTATGAGCCTACAAGTTAAGGTATAATAGACAAAAATAGTTGGTAGAATCATTGTAAGTTGATGTATGCCAATTGAATAAAATAACATTGATGAAAACATTTTCATCAATGTTATTTTTATGTCAAAAATCGATATGAAAAGTATACTCAAATCAGCTCCGTAGGAGCGGCAGTTTATAGGCAGGTGATGAAGCGCAAAGCGCGAAATCCCTGCAAAACAGGT
>JAZRNQ010000041.1:0-24968 GCA_045648285.1 Bacteroidales bacterium
TAACTATATCATCAGGGGGCTACGCGGAAGCATGGATTTGGAATACGAAAGCACCATTGCAGAAGCCAACAAAAAAATAAATCCAGAGATTGAGACAATATTTTTCATGACAGAGCCGTCATTACGTTGCGTGTCGTCGACTGTGGTAAGGGATTTGCTGAAACATAACTACCCTGTTGATGAATTCGTTCCAGAAGCGGTGTGGAAGACAACAAGACAACAAGACGACAAGACAACAAGTTGATTAGTTATGAAGAAAAATATCTTATTATTATCATTGTTTTTTTTATTGTTCTGCAATATTGGTTTTTCTCAAAATATAACAATAAAAGGCAATATCCAAAAGCCAATAGTCAACAGTCAGAGTTCAGAGTCAGAGTCAAAGTCATTGATTCGCCTCCTGACTTTCAACGATATGCTGACATTAGAACAGACCTCGATTTTTGAAACCAAAGCCGATAATGAAGGAAACTTTACCATAGAAGCTAACATTGACGAGATAACATTGGCACAGATTGCTGTAGACCTCGAACGTGCAGATATTCTGTTAAAACCCAATGCCACATACGAAGTGGAGATAAACATACCAGAGCAAGATGCCAACGTCTCATATTTCGAACGTCAGTCTCCTACCATAAAAATCATCAAGGCTGAAGACGACAATCTCTATTATCAATATCATGTGTCTGAAATGATAATCGATGATTTTCTATTAAACAACTTCAACCAATTATACAGAGGTCGCAACATTTCACTTCTTGACAATATCGACATTGAAATAGCTAATAATCTCGGCAAAATAAAATCTGATTTTGTTAAAGACAATATACGTTATCGCAAAGCCGCGATGCAGATGATTGCAAATAATGACAACGGCAAGAAAGTTATAAATCAATATTTTAACAAGAATGACATTTTATATTCCCATCCTGCTTATATGAATTTATTTCAAGAAATCTTTGCCAATTATTTGTCATCAAACCAATTCCCTCCTTCTGAATTGATATATAAACTTTATTCAGACACTGACACATTCTTAAAATTTATTAAGGATAATGATGCCTTTTTGGCAGAAAATCATGACTTGGCAGAAATAATCATCGCATGGGATTTAAAAAGATTATATTATGAAATGCCTGATGACAAAGCACAAATCATCAGACATATAAACAACATAGCACAAAACACTAAAAATAAAAACAACAAGTCTGTCGTAAACGACATCATAAAACAGATCAACAGATTGTCATTCAACACCGACGCTCCTGTTTTTTCTTTGATAGACAAAGACGGCAATATCGTAAATTCTTCCGATTTCAAAGACAATATGGTTCTTCTTCAATTTGTCAATCAAGTCTCTGACATGACAGAACATCAATTCAGCACCTTGAAAGAATTCTCACAACAATGGAACGACACTATTCAGATTGTCACCATCGCAACGAAAGAATGCTTCAATGATTTAAAGCAAACATTTGAGAACAAAGGATATAACTGGAATTTATTAAACCTAGAAGACGATATTCTTCTTCTTGAAAAATATCAAATCAAGACATTCCCCGACTATATCATTTTGGGCAAAAACAACAAGATAGGAATGGCTCCAGCACCAAGTCCTGACAGATATCTTGATTCCCATGTCAGGAGATTATACAAATATTATAAAAATAAATAAAAAATTCGTTATTTTTGCACAACATTTGATAATCAAATTTTAGAATGCTGAGTCTTAATCACTCAGCAACTTAGTAACTTAGTAACTTAGTAACTTAGCAACTTAAATAAATATGGGATTTTTCACTAAACTATTCGGCAACAAAGCATCACGCGACAACAAAGCTTTGCAGCCGATTTTGGACAAGACATTAGAAGCTTACGAAAAAATAAAGACATTAGACATTGATGCTCTTCGTCATAAGACAGTCGAGTTTAAAGAATATATCAACAACTATATCGCTGAAGACGAAGCTCGCATCAAAGAGCTAAAACTGAAAGCCGAAACAGAAGACCTTGACCTCGAAGAGAAAAACGACATTTTCGAACAAGTCGACAAGCTTGAGAAACAGCAGTTGGAAAAGATTGAAGAAGCACTCAACACCATCATGCCTGAGGCTTTTGCAGTCTTGAAAGAAACAGCCAAACGTTTCAAGGAAAACGAAGTCGTGGAAGCTACTGCTACCGACTTAGACCGCGAATTAGCAGCAAAGTTCGATCACATCAATATTGAAGGCGGTAAGGTTTACTACGACAACAGCTGGATTGCTGGAGGCAACACCGTCACATGGGACATGGTTCCATATAACGTACAAGTTCTCGGTGGCGCAGTATTGCACCAAGGTAAGATTGCTGAGATGGCAACTGGTGAAGGTAAGACCCTGGTAGCTACTTTCCCTGTTTATCTCAATGCCCTCGCAGGTCGCGGTGTTCACGTAGTCACCGTCAACGACTACCTCGCAAAACGTGACTCCGAGTGGATGGGTACAATCTACGAATTCTTAGGATTGACAGTAGACTGCATCGACAAGCACGAGCCTAACTCACAAGCACGTCGTAACGCTTATCTCGCCGATATCACATACGGTACTAACAACGAATTCGGCTTCGACTACCTCCGTGACAACATGACCGGTAATCCAGAAGAACTCGTTCAACGCAAGCATCACTTCGCTATCGTCGACGAGGTCGACTCCGTTTTAATCGATGACGCTCGTACTCCTTTAATCATTTCAGGTCCTACCCCACGCGGCGACCATCAAGAATTCGACATCTTGAAAGCTGACGTCGTAAAGCTTTACGAAGCACAAAAACGTCTCGTTACTTTATGTCTCGCCGAAGCTAAAAAAATATTGACAGACCCTAATGCCACACAGGAACAGAAGAACCACGGTGCAAACCAGCTCTTCCGCGCTTACAGAGGTCTTCCTAAAAACAACGCCTTGATTAAGTTCTTGAGCGAAGAAGGCATGAAGGCTCTCATGCAGAAGACAGAAGGCTTCTACCTCCAAGAACAACAAAAGAATATGCACCTCATCGACGATGAACTCTATTTCGTTATCGATGAAAAATTACATAGCGTCGACCTTACTGAAAAAGGTATCGATGAACTCACAAAAGCATACAACGACGCTTCATTCTTCATCTTGCCTGACGTAGGTAGCGAGATTGCAGAACTCGAACGCAGCGGATTATCCGATGATGAAAAAGTGATGAAGAAGTCAGAGTTGCTCCGTAATTTCTCAGAAAAATCAGAACGTTTACATACAGTACAACAACTCCTTAAAGCTTATACCTTGTTTGAAAAAGATGTCGATTACGTCATCATGGACAACAAGATTAAGATTGTTGACGAACAGACAGGCCGTATCATGGAAGGTCGTCGTTGGTCAGATGGTTTGCACCAAGCTGTCGAAGCAAAAGAAAACGTCCATGTAGAAGCAGCTACACAGACTTATGCAACAATCACTTTACAGAACTACTTCCGTATGTACCACAAACTCGCTGGTATGACAGGTACTGCAGAGACAGAAGCAGGTGAGTTCTGGGACATCTACAAATTAGACGTCGTTGTAATTCCTACCAACAAACCTATCGCTCGTATCGACGCTGAAGACTTAATCTACAAGACCAAGCGCGAGAAATATAATGCTGTCATCGACAAGATTCAAGAATTCGTCAACGAAGGACGTCCTGTTCTCGTCGGTACAACATCTGTCGAGGTATCAGAACTTCTTTCTAAGTTATTGACACGTAGAGGCATCAAGCATAATGTTTTGAATGCTAAGTTACACGCCAAGGAAGCTCAAATCGTCAAAGACGCTGGTCAAGCAGGAACAGTGACTATCGCTACCAACATGGCTGGTCGTGGTACCGACATCAAGTTGGGACCTGGCGTCAAGGAAGCTGGCGGTCTCGCCATCATCGGTACAGAACGTCATGAGTCACGCCGCGTCGACCGTCAGTTACGTGGTCGTTCTGGTCGTCAAGGCGACAATGGTAGCTCTCAGTTCTTCGTATCACTCGAAGACGACCTCATGCGTATGTTCGGCTCAGATAGAATAGCTCCTCTCATGGACAGACTCGGTCTCCAAGAAGGTGAAGTAATCCAACACTCAATGATTACAAAACAAATCGAGAAGGCACAGAAGAAGGTTGAAGAAAACCACTTCGGAACACGTAAACACCTCCTTGAATATGACGACGTGATGAACTCACAACGTGAGGCTATCTATGAAAAGAGACGCCACGCCTTGTTCGGAGAACGTCTTTCTATAGACATTAATAATATGATGTATGACCTCGGCGAGTCATTGATAGAAAGATTCCATGAAGTAAACGACTACGAAGGCTTGAAGCTAGAGGTCCTTTCAACAATGGGCATCGACCTTCCTTTCGAAGAAGACGAATTCAAACGCTCTAAGACAGATGTTCTTGCAGAAAGATTGTTCGACAAAGCTCTTGAAGTTTACAACAACAAGACACGTATCATCGGCGAGAGAACATTACCTATCATAGAAAACGTTCACAAGAATACACAATACGAAAACATACTCATCCCATTCACCGATGGCAAGAAGAGCATGAATGTCATCGTCAACTTGAAGAAAGCTGTCGAAAACGGCGCTAAGGAAATCTCATTATCAGTAGAGAAATTCATCACCTTAGGCATCATCGACGAGTCATGGAAAGAACACTTACGTGAACTCGATGAGTTGAAACACTCTGTACAGAATGCACACTACGAACAAAAAGACCCACTCTTGATTTACAAGTTCGAGTCATTCAATCTGTTCAAACAAATGATTCAAAAAATCAACACCGACGTTATCTCATTCTTGATGCGTGCCAACGTCCCTATGCAAGACGGAAGCCAAGTCAAGGAACAAAGAGCTAGAGCTGTCGACAGAAGCAAGTTGAAGGAACAACGCAACGACTTGTTGTCACAAGCTAACAGCAACACACAAGAACGTCAAATAACACAGCCTATTCATGTAGAGAAGAAAGTCGGAAGAAACGACCCTTGTCCATGTGGCAGCGGCAAGAAATACAAAAACTGCCATGGACAATTTGAAAATTGAAAATTGAAAGTTGAAAATTGAAAGTTGAAAATTATAATTAACAATATTTGTTAAAAATAAGAAGAGTGCTACATAAATTTATGGGGCACTCTTTTTTTTCGATAAAAATCATATCTCTCTTCAACAAAATTATTATAACTTTGTAAAGTTAACTAGTAATGGGTTAAACGAAATTCAAAGATATGGTCAACGGTCAATGGTCAACGGTCAACAGAGGAAACTCACAGCTCATGGCTCACAGCTCATGGCTCAAGTTTTTTGTCCTTTGCCTTTTGTCTTTTGCCTTTAGCCATACTATTTACGCTCAGCAAGCTACAGACTCTTTGACGAGGCCACGTGTAGGACTCGTACTCAGTGGCGGTGGAGCCAAAGGCTTTGCACATATTGGAGTGCTTAAAGTCATTGAAGAGGCGGGACTTCCGATAGATTACATAGGAGGAACGAGTATGGGCAGCATCATCGGCGGTCTTTATGCCATAGGCTATTCTCCAGAAATGATGACACAGCTTATACGAGAGCAGAACTGGAATTCTATAATGTCGGATGCAATACCTCATAAATATATTCCTATCGATGACAAAATTCTCGACAGACATTATCTTGCCACATTCCCTTTCAGGAACAACAAGATACAGATGAAGTCGTCTATCTATGACGGAGGTATGATAAACCTTTTGTTAGCACGTCTTATATCACCTGCTTATAAGGTAAAAGACTACAACAATCTGTCGATACCATTTTTATGTGTAGCAACCGACATCGAAAACGCCGATGCATACGAGATGACTAGAGGCAACCTTCAACGTTCCATACGCGCTTCCATGTCGATACCGTTTTACTTCTCCCCTGTGGAAGTCGACGGACGTCTGCTCATCGACGGCGGACTGAGAAACAACTTCCCCGTCCCTAACGTAAGAGAAAAAGGTTTAGATATTATAATAGGTGTCGACGTTCAACGCAACTTCCACACTAAAGAAGAGATTAACTCTATGGCAATAATAATGGATCAGATTATTGCGATGTCTGATATTGACGCATACAGCAGAGCTAAAGAAGATGCCGACATATACATCAAGCCTGAACTTGCCAGATACGGCATGATGGACTTCAACTCACACGACACCATCATTGCAATAGGAGAAACTACAGCACGAGAGTATCTTCCTCAACTGAAACGTCTCGCAGATTCAATAAGAAACATCCAAGATTATGAAATAGTACGCCCTAATGTTGCTCCTATCGACTCCATTTTTGTAGCAACATTGAAAGTCGTTGGTGTCAATGAAGAAAACGCAAACTTCATAAGAAAGTCTATAGGCAAACATTACCCTTCAAAAATAGCAATTAGCGACATCGAGACCGCTATCATGAGCATAACAGCGACGGGATATTACAAAGACATCTGGTATGATTTAGTTCCTGCTGCTAAAGGAGTCAACTTAGTAATACACTGCAAGGAAAAGGAAGTAGAAAGCGTATCAATCGCAGCTCACTATGACACCGACTACGGAATAGGAATATTGACGAATATAACTCTGAAAAATATTTTGAAATTTCCTAAACGTTCGACAATTTTTGCAGATTTAAACATCGCTGAGGACCCTTATTTCAAGATAGGATTTCACTCTGGCTTATCTCAGAAATTCAAATACGGATCAGATTTATCTATGACAAGTTTGTTCATGAATCAATATTACGACAAAACTATCAACAACTCATACAGTGTGCAGGACAATAGGATAGATTTGTTTATGGAATATATGCCTACCTTGGAACGACAATTCAGAGTAGGTATTGTAGGTAATTATGTTCATCTAAGAGACAATCTTGTTCATATAGTGGACGCTGATAATTACGACTTTATTGCACACGCCTATCTCAATTACCATATCGACAACGAGAATTCACCGACCTTCGTATCAAGAGGCTGGAAGTTAAATCTTAATGGAAAATATATTGTCCCAGTTATCGAGCTTGAAGACGGATCAAGGATGAAGCCATCCATAATACTCAGAGCCGATTTCAACGGTGCCATTGCAATAAAGAAAAATCATTCATTGAAACTTGGTGCTACCATAGGCTCTTCTATTTTAAACAACGAAGTCCCTCTAAGCTATCAGTTTTTTGTCGGAGGACAGTCACAGATGAAATATTTCGACAACATAATATCTTTTGAAGGATTAAGATTCACACAGTTATATGGCGACCAGATAGCTATAGGCAAGATATCGTGGCAATATAATTTCTATCATAACTTATATGTTACTGTAGACTTCAACGGAGGCTTCATTGCCAACGATTATAGCAATTGGTTTAGTGACGACAACTTCACTTTCGGTGGAGGCTTGACGTTAGGAATGGAAACACCAGCAGGTCCTATAGAGGTAAGTCTCATGGGTTCCAACAGATGTTCCAACTTAATCGGATTTTTCAACATAGGTTATTGGTTTTAAACAAATATAATACAATATAAATTAGGTGATATGAAATACACAAGAGTACTTTTAAAATTGAGCGGTGAAGCTCTCATGGGCGAGCAACAATACGGTATCGACCCACAACGTCTTAACGATTATGCAGAAGAAATAGCAGAAGCATCAAAACAAGCACAGATAGCTATCGTCATCGGCGGCGGCAATATCTTCCGTGGTTTACAAGGCGCAAGCAAAGGCATGGATAGAATACAAGGCGACTACATGGGAATGCTCGCCACTGTCATCAACAGCATGGCATTACAATCGACATTACAATCTAAAGGAGTGAAGACAGCTTTATTATCAGGCGTTTTCATCGACCGCATCGCTGATTCTATGAGCAGCGCGAAAGCCATCAAACTTCTTGAAGAAGGCAATGTTGTCATCATCGGTGGCGGCTCAGGAAATCCATTCTTCACAACAGACACAGCATCAGCATTGAGAGCTGTTGAAGTGAGAGCCGACATCATCTTAAAAGGAACACGCGTCGACGGCATCTACACAGCCGACCCAGAGAAAGACCCTACTGCAACAAAATTCGAACACATCACTTACGACGAGGCTTATAACAAAAACCTTAAAGTTATGGACCTCACAGCATTTACCTTATGTAAAGAAAACAACATGCCGATGTATGTCTTCGACATGAACACAAAAGGCAATTTGTTAAAAGTCCTCAACGGCGAAGAAATTGGAACATTAGTAACAAAATAAATTGCACTTAACTGAAAAATTTTTATTTTTGTGCTGTAAAATGATATTATTATGACAGAAGAATCTCAATTTATCTTAGACGAAACTACTGAAACCATGGAAAACACCATGAAACACATGGACTTGGAATTTCAGAAGATTAGAGCAGGCAAGGCTAGCCCTGCTATGTTACAAGGTGTTAAAGTAGAATATTACGGAACTGTTGTACCTATCGAACAAACTTCAAATATAGGAACTCCTGACCCACGTCAGATTATCGTTCAACCTTTCGATAAAAATTCTATCTCAGCTATTGAGAAAGCTATCTTGAATGCAAACTTAGGCTTCAATCCTAAAAACGAAGGCGACTTCTTACGCATCCTCGTCCCTCCATTGACAGAAGAACGTCGTAAAGATTTAGCAAAACGCACTAAGACTGTAGCTGAAGAAACTAAAGTCGGTATCCGTAACATCCGTCGTAACGCTAATGATGACGCTAAGAAACTCAAAGACGATGGCGTATCAGAAGACGAAGTAAAGATGTTAACAGAGAAAATCCAAGAAATCACAGACAAATATGTCAAGAAAGTTGACGAACTCTGTGAACTCAAGATAAAAGATATTTTAACAGTTTAAGTGAAAGCGACCTCAGGGTCGCTTTTTTTTGAGACCACAAGACTATAAGACTACAAGACTATAAGTTTTTTTTGAGAACTTGTTGTCTTGTAGTCTTGTTGACTTGTAGTCTTTTTTATTATCTTTGCGTACTTAAAATAAGTTGTATGAGAAAGTTAGTTTTTACATTATTAGTCATTCTTTCATTTTGCAATCTAGGTCTAGCACAAAACACCATAGAACCAAGATTACATGAAATTTTAAATCAAAAAGGCGATGAGATGATAAGCGTCAACATCATCTTGAAATCGCAGATGAATTTCAACAATTTAAGAAACAGAGCTGGCGATGTCATCGACAAAGATGTCAGACGTAACATTTTAGTCGATGAACTTAAAAATTTCGCAGAGAAAGAACAACAAGAAATATTGTCGATTCTCGATGCAGAACAAAGAAGCAGCAAAGTCAGAAACATCAGCTGCCATTGGCTTGCCAACTATATCAACTGTGAGACAACTGCTGATGTAATATATCAAATAGCTCAGCATCCTGATGTTTATATCATCGGATATAACGAAGAGAAAGTCTTAATCAGCAATAACTATTCAGAAAGAGCAGAAGATGTAAGCGGCATGACAGAGAACATCACTAAAGTCAATGCCGACGACATCTGGAACATGGGTTACACTGGCGATGGTGTCATCGTTGCTGTCATCGATTCTGGTGTCAACTACAAACATGTTGACATTGCTGACCACTTATGGGATGGTGGTGCTGAATTTCCTAACCACGGATACAACACATACGACGGCAACGACGACCCAATGGACAGATTCGGTCACGGCACACACTGCGCTGGCACTGTATGTGGTGACGGAACATCTGGCACAAAGACAGGCATCGCACCTAAAGCCACTTTGATGTGCGTAAAGAGTGTCAGCGACCAAGGCACAGGCACTGCACATAACATCAACAGCGGTATGGAATGGGCTATAGAACATAATGCAGATGTCTTAAGCATGTCATTAGGTGTTACCATGCCTATGATTTCAGAAAAAGAGATGCTACGTCGTAGCTGCGTCACAGCATTAGAGCTTGGTGTTGTGGCTTCAGTAGCTGCTGGTAACTATGGCGCTAACGAATATATGATGATAAAACCTGTCCCAGAAAACGTCATCATCCCTGGCGGCTGCCCTCCTCCATGGCTCAGCGCTGAACAAGAAGCTAACGCAGGAGGTTTGTCATGCGTCGTCTCTGTAGGTGCTGTCGACTATAACGACGCTCCAGCTGACTTCTCATCAAACGGTCCTGTCACATGGGAAAACACCGAGTTCGGCGATTATGCTTACAACAACGGAGAAATGATAGGACTTATCCGTCCTGACATCTGCGCTCCTGGAGTGTCAATCATATCTCTCGACTATGCATCAAATAATGGTCATACTTCAATGAACGGCACTTCAATGGCTACACCTTGCGTTGCTGGTATCATGTGTCTCATGCTCGAAAAAGACCCAAGCCTCACCCCTGCCGACATCTGCAGAATATTAGAGACAACTAGTGTGAAACTATCCGAGACAAAAAGCAACAAAACTGGTACTGGCCGCGTCGATGCCTTAGCAGCATTGAATGCCATAGATAACGGCGACTTCGAATTCGTGAAATGCAATATCAATGATAAAAACGGAAACAACAACAATAACATCAATGCTGGAGAAAGCTTAAACATCGACATAACTTTTAACAACAAATCTGGAGAAAGTTACAATAATGTAAAAGCTATCTTGAGAAGCAAAAATGAATTAGTTACAATAACAGACTCTATCGCTCAGATTGAGAACATAAAGGCTAATGAAAAAACTTCAATAGAAAATGTATTCGCTGTTACCATTGACGAAAATGCTACACCTAAGACATTATTAGCTTTCGACGTTTATTTCTACAACGAAAACAACGAAGAGATTTCATACATAAGAGTCCCTGCATATAACTGCGGTTCTGAAATACAATTCTCTTCTTTCGTCATCAAAAATGACAACAACGGCAACGGATTACTCGAAGCTGGTGAGACAGCTGACCTCGGCATCGTATTGAACAATGTAGGCAATGAGATAGCCGTAGGATTAAAAGGAAACATCACAACAACAAACGACAAACTCACCATCAACAGCACTGAAGCTGACTTCAACAGCATAGGCGAGAACTCTTCATCAACAGCATTTTTCAATGTTACATTAGCAGACAATGCTGGTGAGAATTTCAAACTTCCTATCGAAATCAATGTTAACGACGCTTTCAATAAAACATATAAATTCGAAGGAACATATAAAAAATCATGCGAGATAATATTCGAGCTTTATGACACCAGCGGCGACGGATGGAACGGAGCTGCTTTGGTAATATCATACAGCGACGGCACTCCTGACGAAGCTTTTACAATTTCAGACGGAAAGACAAAGACATATAAACGTAAGATAGCAAACGATGTAGAAGTGTCATTAACATGGTACAAAGGCTCATGGGATTTGGAAAACAGCTTCATCATCAAAAATGAAAACGGCAATATAATATACCAAAACGGCGGATTCCTCAACAACGGATTCCTCTATTCTTGGATTAACAACTGTTCTTGTCTAAACAAAAGCTTCGAAGTATGTAAGTCAGTGGAAAACCTCGAAGCTGATGTTAACCAAAACTCTGTTATCTTGACATGGGCAGCTCCTGCAAATCAGGATGTCATCAAATACGAAATATACCGCGACACTAAATTCATGGGTGAAACTGACGGTCTATCATTCGTAGATAGTAACATTGAACATAACAGAAAATTCTCATACACTTATAGCGTGAGACCTGTTTACGATGACTGCAACGGTGCTTTCATAAGCATACTAGCACAATGGGGCGTAAATGTTAACGAATATTCACATAACTCAGATGTCAAAATATATCCTAATCCTGCTAAGGACAAAATCTATATTGAGACTCTGACACAGACACAGGCTATTGAGATTTATGATGTTTACGGAAGACTACAAGACTACAAGACTACAAAACTACAAGGTAGTGTAACAGTTGATGTGACTAAATTAAACGCTGGAATTTATTTCGTCAAGATAAATACTGAAAAAGGTAATATAGTTAAAAGAATTATTAAAAACTAAGGCTGTTGGCTTTTGGCTATTGGCTTTTTGCTGACTGGTCACTGAGCTTGTCGAAGTGACAATTTGCCTTCGACAAGTTCAGACACAATCATCAAAAACTTGTAGTCTTGTTGTCATGTAGTCTTGTTGACTTAAAAAAATATGAAAAAGACATCAATCCTCACATTACTCCTCCTCTTATTATGTAATGTTGGTTTTGCGCAAAGTGCGATAGACTCACGATTACAGGAGGTCTTAAATCAAAAAGGCGATGAGATGATTCCTATCAACATCGTCTTCAAATCGCAGATAGATTTAGCGAAACTTAGAACTCGCGCCGATGCGACTCTCGACAAAGAGGTAAGACGTAACATACTCGTCGACGAACTTAAGCTTTTCTCTGAAGAGAAACAACAAGAAGTCTTATCAATACTTAAAGCTGAGACAAGAAGCTACAAAGTCACAAACATCAAGACACACTGGCTTTCTAACGCTATCAGCTGTACAGCAGACCGCAATGTCATCTATCTTCTTTCAGAACACCCAGACATTGCTCTCATCGGTTATGATGAAATGATAAAAATGGTCCCTGATGTTAGTCAACAGACAACAGTCAACGGACAACAGTCAAGGACTGAAGATGTTGATATGACTGATAATATACTTATGGTCAATGCTGACAAAGTTTGGGAAATGGGTTACACTGGCAAGGGCGTTATCGTTGCTGTCATCGACTCTGGTGTCAACTACAATCATGAAGACCTTAAAGACCACTTATGGGATGGCGGTGCACAATATCCAAATCACGGATACAACACTATCAATGACAACGACGACACTATGGACAGATACGGTCACGGCACTCACTGCGCTGGTACTGTCTGTGGCGACGGTACATCAGGAATTCTCACCGGTATGGCTCCTGACGCTACATTGATGTGTATAAAAGCTCTCGACGACTACGGCTCAGGCAATACAAGCAGTATCAATGCCGGAATGGAATTCGCCATTGAACATCATGCTGACATTTTAAGTATGTCGTTAGGTGTTTTGGCTCCTAGCGCAGCAAATAAAACATTACTTCGTAACACCTGCGTCAACGCATTAGAACTTGGCGTCGTCGCATCAGTAGCAGCAGGAAACTTCGGCAACAACTTGACTCCACAGATGCAAGTGCCAAACAACATCTTAGCTCCTGCCAACTGTCCTCCACCATGGTTACACCCTGACCAACAAGTCAACCCAGGAGGCTTGTCATGTGTAGTGGCAGTAGGTGCTGTCGACTATTTCGAAAACAAATACGAAAACGGTTCTAAAGGTCCTGTCACCTGGACAGACACACAATTCAACGACTATCCTTATGGTGGTGATCAGATAGGTCTCATCCGTCCTGATGTCTGCGCCCCTGGCGTCGGCGTGAAGTCACTCGACCACGACAACAACAACGGATATAATTTAAAGACTGGCACTTCGATGGCAGCTCCTTGCGTGGCTGGCGTGATGGCTCTTATGTTAGAAAAAAACAAAGACTTCACCCCTGCTGACATCTGCATGACATTGGAGACAACATCAAAGAGACTCACCGAGAAAAAAGACAACTTCTTCGGA
Source organism: Bacteroidales bacterium (assembly GCA_045648285.1). Taxonomy (GTDB): domain Bacteria; phylum Bacteroidota; class Bacteroidia; order Bacteroidales; family F082; genus Limimorpha. Next base: position 13,609 of record JAZRNQ010000041.1, read on the forward strand.
ACAGGTCTCATCGATGCTTTCAAAGCAATCACAAGCATGAGAATCGGAACATTATACGCAGATAATATTTCTATCAACGACAGCGACTTCAACAATAACGGTCATCTCAATACTGGCGAAACAGTGAAGTTAAGCTTCAACATTATCAACGAAGGCGAAACAGAATACAACAATATCAAAGCTGTCATCTCATGCAAAAACGAATTGGTGACAATAAGCGACGCTGAAGCTGTGATAGCAAATATCGAAGCTAACGGAAGCCTCGCCATCACCGACGAATTTGAATTCTCAGTAGATGGAAGCATTGAATATAAAACTGAATTGTATTTCGACTTAAACATTTACGAAGACGAGACTGTCATTGCTTCGTCAATAATACAAATAGATGTCAAAGGCAGCGAACTAGAATTTGCTTCTTTCATAGTCAAGAATGACGACAACAATAACGGTATTCTAGAAGCTGGCGAGACAGCTGACCTTGGCGTAGTGCTGAACAACCTCGGAAATGAGATTGCTGTTAAGGTAAAAGGCAATTTATCAAGCAACAGCAGCGATGTCACCATAAATCAAACAGATGCTGAGTTCAGTTCCATCGGAGCAAATTCTTCTGGCGTAGCTTACTTCAATGTAAAAGTATCAGAAGACTTAGACTCCAGCATTCCTTTCGTCTTAAAAGCATCTGACTTATACGAAGAAGAATACGAATTCAGCGAAAACTACACACTCTCATGCGGCTACATATTCCAACTCAGCGACTCATACAGCGACGGCTGGAACGGTGCAGCACTCTTAGTGAAATACGATAGCGGCAGACCAACAGACACCTTGACACTTACCTCTGGAAGCTTTGCTGAATTCCGCTTGAACATAGAGTCTAATGTAGAAGTCACACTCGAATGGGTTGGCAAAGACCAATACGATAAAGAATGTAGTTTCGTAGTGATGAAAGAAAACTATGTTGCAGTTTATATAAGTCCTGTTTTATCACAAACATCATCATTCTTATGTTCATGGGTCAACGACTGTTCTTGCAAATATGAATATCAAGAAATGTGTGATGCAGTGAATAATCTCACAGCTGAACAAACAGAAAACAACATCGTTTTGAGTTGGTCAACAGACAACGGACAACAATCAACAATGTATGAAGTCTATCGTGGCACAAAGTTATTGGCAACAACAGAAGAGACAACATTCATTGATGAAGGCTCAGCAAACGGTGAATATGTATATAGTGTAAGAGCTATCTATGAAGACTGCAACGGATTGTTCAGTGACGTCACTGTTAAAAACACTATCGCGATAAACGAGAACTCTGCAATAACAGCTTCTATCTATCCTAATCCTTCTAAAGATAATTTCACAATAGTATGCGACAACATGACATATATCGTAATCTATAACGTCATTGGAAATAAAGTTATGGAAGCAATTGTTGACGGTAGCAATTACGTCATCAACGGTCTTGAATCAGGAGTTTATTTCGTTGACATTAAAACCACAGAAGGAAATATTGTTAAGAGAATCGTGAAACTTTAATCATAAGACATTAAGATACTAAGACACCGAGTCGCCAAGGGAATTAAAGACCTGGAGGCTCGGTGTTTTGTTTTTCTATCCGCTAATAAACACTAATCTTTCACGAAATTTCTTTAGTGCCTTTTCGTAATGTTTCGCAGATTGTTTCATCCGCTAATAAACACTAATCTTTCACGAAATTTCTTTAGTGCCTTTTCGTGTTATTTCGCGGATTGTTATCTTAATTCTTGGATTATCTTCTCAATGCTGATGCCTTCTGCTTCGGCGGTGTAGTTTCTCACAAGACGATGGCGTAATATAGGCAATGCCACTTCCTGTACGTCTTCGATATCTGGAGATAGTTTTCCTTTCAACAATGCATTAGCCTTCGCTCCTATTATCAAATATTGCGATGCACGTGGTCCTGCTCCCCAGCTGAGATATTTATTGCTCCACTCATGAGCACGCTCTGTATGCGGACGAGTGCGGGATACCAAGCCTACAGCATATTCATATACGTTGTCAGCGACAGGAACACGACGTACGAGGTTCTGGAAATAAACGATTTCCTCAGCTGTCATCACAGGATTGATGTCGGCTACCTTCGCTGTTGTAGTGTTTTTAACCACCTCTATCTCTTCTTCGTAAGAAGGATAATCGAGTTTTAAGTTAAACATAAAACGGTCGAGCTGCGCCTCTGGAAGCGGATATGTTCCTTCTTGTTCTATAGGGTTCTGTGTCGCTAACACAAAGAATGGCTCTTGTAGTTTATATGTCTTTCCTGACACAGTGACGTGTTTTTCCTGCATAGCTTCAAGAAGAGCTGCCTGTGTCTTAGGAGGCGTTCTGTTAATCTCGTCGGCGAGGATGATATTGGAAAACACTGGTCCTTTGACAAACTTGAATTGACGTGCATCGTCGATTATCTCCGTACCGAGTATATCGGAAGGCATGAGGTCAGGAGTGAATTGTATACGGCTGAACGAGAGTCCGAGGGCACGTCCGATAGTGCTTACCAACAATGTCTTGGCGAGACCTGGCACGCCTACCAACAAGACATGACCTTGACAAAACACAGAGAGTATCGTATCATGAACTATCTCATTCTGGCCGATGATAACCTTAGAAATCTCTTTCTTCAGCTGTTCATATTTTTGTACGAGTGCCTTAGCACCTTCAACATCTGACTTATACATCTTATTTTGATTTTTGATTATTATCTGACAAAATTCCAGTTAAATTTAAAATCGCAGTCTTTGTAGTCGTCGGAGACTTTAATATAAGCCTTGCCAGATTTGTTTTCTATCCAATTGTTTATTATCTCTTCGCGTTTTTTCTGTAATGCGAGGTCACGGATGACGATATAGTCATCTTTCAAATTAGCCTTATGTGGTTCTGTCTTTTTTCTGAGATATATCAAACGGCAAGCGTCTTTGTTGTCGGAAGTCTTCATCGCTACAGGGACGCTCATCTCACCAGGATTCATTCTATTTACCACAACAGACACTTGTTGGTCGAGTTCTGAAGCATCGAACAATGTTCCGCCTGTCGCTGGGTTTACGAGTATACCGCCATTTATTCTGTCTTTCTCATCGCTGAAACGACGTACTGCTTCATCGAATGTGATGCTGTCGTTGTTGATGAGACCTGCTATAGAATCCAATTCGTTATATGCAGCTTGCAATGCCTCTGGAGCCACTTTCACTGTAAGCAAGATGTGACGCACGTTGACATAGTCGCCACGATGTTCTATCATCTGAATGATATGGAAACCGAATTCTGTCTCTATAACTTCTGATATCTCGCCTTCACGCAAGTTAAAAGCAGCTGCCTCAAACTCAGGCGCGAACTCGCCTCTACCTGTGAAGCCCAACTCACCGCCTTTCTTTGCAGAGCCTGGATCTTCTGAATAAAGCAACGCCAATGTCGAGAAACGTTCGCCATTGAGGATACGCTTACGCATCTTATATAATCTGTCTTTAACCTCCAGTTTCTGGTCTAGGGTGATAGCCGGTTTCTTTACAAGATGTGCTATCTCATATTTAGAATTAATCATAGGAATACTATCTTTCGACATGCTATGGTATAGCTTCTTCACTTCAGATGGTGTTACCTCTACATTCGCCAACACAGCTTGTTGAACCTGTTGAACCAACATATTATCCTTTCTCACGCGAAACAATTCCTCTCTGATTTCAGGCATTGTCTTCTTATAATATTTTTCTAGATTTTCCTGAGAACCTAACTGCGACACTAGATAGCTTATCCAACGGTCTACGTCGACATTAACTTGTTCATCAGTAACGGTGATACTGTCCATCTCAGCTTGGTTAAGCATGAGTTTCTGAAACATCAAATCTTCAAGAATCTCACTACGGATAGAGCTTGCGCTACCCATTATACCACCTTGCAACCTATATTCCATATATCTAGATTCTATATCAGATTGGAGTATGATATTCTGTCCAACGACAGCTACTACTCTATCAATAACTTGAGGCTCTTGTGCCTTTGATGGCATTACTATCACAAAAAATAATATAGCAAACAATGCTGCAATCTTATCACTATTTCTTCTCATATCTATTTTACTTATAGTCTTGTTGTCTTTAAAAAACATCAAACGCTTTATCTTGTACAGCTTTTGAATATAAATCGTTATATAAATTTTCCAATAACTCTTTCTTTCTGTTGCTAAGGATGATATATTTTATTCTGTCTGTTTCCATCTCGCAAGGCGACACATCACCGACAAGTTTGTAGTCGCAAATCTTGACTAGCGTATATATATCACCTTTATTAACAACGAAGAATTTCTTTTCGTTCAAGAAAGACTTATTATCTTTTACTTTCAAATTAAAGGTATCGATAACATCTTCGAAGTTACGCCATTCTTGTATGTCAAAGTCATAACTTAAGGCATGTTTTTCTGCCAATGACGTTAAGGAATCTATCATTAAGGAGTCGTAGTCGCGGAACAATTTTGTGAAAATCCATTTTTTCTTGCTGTCGTTTGGAAGAGAAACGGATGCTATCTGCACTATGTCGCGGTTCAATCTGAACTCTGCGCTGTTCCTATTATAATAATCATAAATCTGGTCTTCGGTAATTTCTGTGTCAATGTTTTGGTTTATGAGTTCTGTCTCGTATTTATTTATCACCAGAGAGTTACGATATTCTTCTAATCTCTTTGAGAAATCCAACTGTTCTGGAGTTAGATTATTCTCTGCTTGGCGTATCAGCAACTGGTTACGTACCCATTTATCGATATACACTTTCGATCTGAGTACACTATCGTTATAGCTGATACCTTCATATACGATATTCTCCAGATCAGCCTTGTATAGTTTCTTTCCATATACAGAGATGACTACCTCAGCTTTTTCTTCGGCTTTCTTTCCCTGACATGAAGAAAAGAACAATACAAAAACAAGACTGATCCAGAGTAAACGCATTTATGTTATTTTAATAGTTTTTCTTAACTTTTTTCAAAATCTTTTGATTTACATTCACAGGATATTTCTCTCTGAGTTGTTGTAACCAAAGTGTCTCCAATTCTGCTTGATATCCTGAAGTAATCAAACCTTTTGCTTCTTTAAATGTCTTAGGTTCAGCTGGACGTACTTCAACAATCTTTATCAACTGTGTTGTGTTATCCACTGTCGATTCAAATGTATTCAAGACACCTTCTTTCCATTCCATTGCGTCTACATTAACGTTGTCGCCTTTTTGATAGAATGAAGCGCGTGCTGAAGCTTTTACATTGTTAGCTTTTAAGTAAGTACGTAAAGAATCTATTGTGATGTCGCCATTGATAATCGCTGTGAGTTCTTCAACATTAGCTTTGTCGCTATATGTCACAACTATAGCTTTGACGCGGTCGTTCCACATATAATTGTTCTTGTTTCTTTCATAAAACTCATTCAAGCCTGTAGTATCTTCAACAGCTTTGTTCCATACTTGTTCTTCCATCAATGAGAACAACAATATACCATCGTGATATTCTTGTACCAATGTTCTGAATTCTGGATATTTCTCTTCCAAGTTAGCATCTTCATAATCGAACACTTTTGTTTTCAAGAATGAGTCATAGAGTTCATATGCGTATGCTGATGATGAAAGGAATCCTTGTCTTCTTTGATGACCGAGGATATAATCAACGAATTCTCCTAGTTCACATGTTTCATTGCCAAGTGTAAAGAGAACTTTTTGGGTATCTAAATCTTCTGCTGGCTGATATTTTCCCATTGCCAATGTACTGTCGATAGTAGCGATATACTCATCTTTGACTTTAGTGTTTTCTTTAAAGCCATTGTCTTTCATGATGCGTTTCATTGCTATATCTTCGCTTATCTTAGCACGCATATCTCTCTCAACTCTTTCTTCCAATCTTGCTTTCTCTGTCTCGAAATCTGATGGAGGTGTTGTTCCTATGAGTCTGATGATATGATAGCCGAAGCTTGTCTTAACAGGTTCAGAGACTCCGCCCATCTCAAGGCTCTTCAATGCAGAGATAAATTCTGGCACTATTTGGTTTACTCTGAAAGGACTAAGTACGCCATTATTTGCTATTGTACCTTTATCCTCAGAATATCTTCTTACGAAGTCTGTCCATTGGTTTATATCTTGCTTAAGCTCATTATAGATATTGTCGGCTTTAGCACTTAATATAGAATCTGCTGTGTTTGGATCGTTAGGAATTGTTGGCAAGAAGATATGTGCTGCTCTGATGAGACCCAAGGCTGGAGTCTTGCTATTGACTTTAATGATGTGGTATCCGAAATCTGAACGTACTGGCATTGAAACCTCGCCTACTTCTGTTGTGTAGACACCATTCTCGAAAGGATAAACCATATCGAATGCTGTGAAGTAACCTAATTCACCGCGGTTTCCGACATAAGCTTTTCTCACGCCTGGTATCTCTGCCATATCACGTGCTGATGGGTCGTCTGACATCTCAACAGCTACTGCGCCGAAGTCTTCTCCTTTCAATACACGTTCACGGATTGACATAGCTTTGTTGTAAGCTGCGAGAGTGTCGGCAGGCAATGCCTTAGCGTCACATTTAATAAGGATATGTGCAGCATTTATATCATATTGAATTCTCTCGTAAGCTTCTTTCACCAATTCTTCTGTAATGTCATCATTAGAGAAATATGGCTTTGCCAATTGGTCACGATAGTTTTTCAATTCTTTTACGAAAGAAGGAACAGTATCCATCTTAAGATACTCTGCCTCTGCAACCTTTAATTTGAAATCAATATACAAATCGAGATATTCGTCAACGTTTTTCTTGTCGATGACATCAGTCTTGACGTTGTTTTTCTCGTAAGTTTCCATAAATTCCTTTGCAGAAATTTCTTTATCACCGATAGTGATTAATGTCTTTTTAGCGTAAGACTGAGCTAATAAAAGTGATGGCATCATCATAAGACATAAAGCGATGAGCCATGTTCTGAGTGTTTGTTTTCTTATCATATTCTTTTCATTATTTGGAAAGATAACGATTATATCTTAACTATATTATGTTGAACTAAGAACTAAGAGCTTTGAACTTTGAACCCTGAACCAAAAAAATAAAAAGTTCTTAGTTCAGGGTTCAATAGCCTTAGTTAAAATACCATTATGCTTTTGTGCTATAGTTAGGTGATTCTGCTGTGATAGTGATATCGTGTGGATGGCTTTCGCGCATACCTGAAGCAGTAATCTTAATAAATTGTGCCTTTTGTAAGTCGCTGATTGTTCTTGAGCCAGTGTAGCCCATACCAGCGCGGAGACCGCCGACTAATTGATAAACGACTTCTGAGAGGCTGCCTTTGTAAGGAACGCGACCTACGATGCCTTCTGGAACGAGTTTCTTGATGTCGTCTTCCATATCTTGGAAGTAACGGTCTTTAGAACCATTTTGCATAGCTTCGAGAGATCCCATGCCACGATATGTCTTGAATTTTCTACCTTCGAAGATGATTGTATCACCTGGAGATTCGTCAACGCCAGCGAATAATGAACCTGCCATGATTGATGATGCACCAGCAGCGATAGCCTTAACGATGTCGCCTGTGTAACGGATACCACCGTCAGCGATTACAGGGATGCCTGTGCCTTGGAGAGCTTGTGATACATTATAAACTGCTGTAAGCTGTGGGACGCCGATACCAGCGATGATACGTGTTGTACAGATTGAACCTGGTCCGATACCAACCTTGATAGCATCGATGCCTGTCTTAGCCAATTCACATGCTGCGTCAGCTGTAGCAATGTTACCGACAACGATGTCGATGTTAGGGAATTTGTTACGTAATTCCTTAGCTACGTTGATAACGTTTTGTGAGTGACCGTGAGCTGTGTCGATATTGATAGCGTCAACGCCTTCTGCTACGAGAGCCTCTGCTCTTTCCATAGTGTTAGCTGCGATACCAACAGATGCTGCTACGCGCAAACGGCCGAGAGAGTCTTTGCTTGCATTAGGACGTGCCTTGATTTTAATGATGTCTTTATAAGTGATGAGACCGATGAGGTGATTGTCTTTGTCAACGACAGGTAATTTTTCGATGCGGTGCTTTTGGAGAATCTCAGCTGCTGTAGCAAAGTCTGTAAACTCAGGAGCTGTGACGAGATTTTCTTTTGTCATGACTTCATAGATAGGACGTTTCATGTCTTGGATGAAACGGATGTCACGGTTTGTTACGATACCGACCAACACATTGTTAGCATCAACTACAGGGATACCGCCGATGTGGTTTTCGCTCATCATTCTCAAGGCTTCGCCAACCATAGCGTTTTCTCTGATTGTCACAGGGTCGATAATCATACCGTTTTCAGCACGTTTAACTTTACGTACCTCAGCAGCTTGACGTTCTATTGTCATGTTTTTGTGAAGAACACCGATACCACCTTCTTGAGCGATAGCGATAGCCATAGCTGCTTCTGTTACAGTGTCCATACCTGCTGTTACGATAGGTATGTTAAGTTGGATGTTACGAGAGAAATTTGTACTCAAATTTGTATCTCTTGGAATGATATTGCTGTATGCTGGTACTAACAAAACGTCATCGTAAGTGAGACCGCCTTCGATAAATTTAACTGAATCTGACATAGTGATTATTTTTTGAAAAATTATAAACAATATAAATTGGGCAAAGATAAGAAAAAAACTTTGAACTAAGACCGTTGTCTTTAAAAAAGTCTAAAGAATTATCAACCTTTCTGTTCTGACAAAATCTTTTCCTTCTATATTGATGAAATATATTCCAGTTTCATAGTTTGAAGTGTTGACTTCAACTTCACTAGAATTGACTTCCATCTCTTCCACCATTATTCCTAAGCAGTTGTAGATTCTTATTACTTCGAACTCTGAACTTTGAACTTTGAACCTGACAAAGTCGTTCGCTGGATTCGGATAGATATTGAATGCAACTTTTTCCGTTTCTTCAATGCCGTCCCAATCGTCGTCGATTAATTTAATCGTTCCAACTGATGTCATGCCGCCTTCATAAACAGCGACGACTTCAGCAGTGTGACCTCGATATTCGAGTGGCATTATGATTTCAACTATTTCTTCGTTAGAATAATATGTGTCTAAATTGTAATTCTCTTCTAACAACATACCGTCAACATAGATGTTATATGCTATCGGTGTTCTTTCTTCTGGTGCGTCCCAGTTGAGATATAGTTTCTGAACATCGTCGCCGCCTATCGAAGCTGTTAAGTTTACAACAGGATAGCAGTGTTCTGTATAATCGTATGCGAAGTTACTGTTAAACACTTCTTTTGTTGTGTAGTCTTGCAGCCACATCACTACTTCCAAATCGCTCATCTCCTCAACATTGGTTTCCGACAAATCGCATGAGAGTTCCAATCTGTGATATTCACCAGCTTTGATTGATTCTATTGCTATGCCTTCTGCATTTTCCAACATCTTCATAAAGACATGATGGTATTGTGTTTCTTCGTCATTGCCGAGATTGTTTTTCGTTGTCTTTTCACTTACAGCAACGAATGCTCTCACATTGCCGATTTCAGCGTATGCCATGAAGTCGGCGATGACTTTGATAGTGTTGCCTTCAACTATGAAGCTGCCTTTGATGTCGAAGTAAGCAGGTTTTAGCAATGCAGTGTCGATATCTTCTACTGTAGCTGCAGCATAACCTTGTGAATGAGCATCGACGAAGGTCTCAGGCACGCCCATAACGGCATAATAATTTTTTCTCAAGATGCTTTCTTCTGTCCAATAAGGGTCGCCGCCTGGTGAGCCGTCTTCAAGAAGCGGAAGGTCGATAGGATATTTCAAATATGAACATTTGCCTGCGTAAGTATTGGCATGACCATCCATGATTTCATTGATTGGGATACAAGGATAGTCGCATGTCGAACTAGTAAAGTGTTCCAAAAGAACGACTTTCTGACTTTCTCTCATGGCTACATATACTTCCTTCAACAGGCCTTCATTACCACTGTTAACTCCATTGACTTTGTTTATATTCATTTCAATGACGCTTGGTTCATCATAAAACGGACTTGGGAAAGAACCACATTCTGTTTCTGATATTGTGAATTGTGCTGATTCAAAAGATGCGAGATTAGTATTGAAACTGAAAGTATCGTAACAATCTGCATAATCGATAGAGACATTCACACTGAAATTTGTTATCGTTGTTGAACCGGTATTTCTCACAGTGAAAGAAATGCCGTCATTATAATCTTTTCCAACAATATTTGGGACATCGATACTGACAAGTTCAAGGTCGAGTTCTGCTTGTTTGAAGACTTCAATATCGTCGAAGTACCAGTTGTTGATAAGATAAGAATTTCCCGTGAAATAGATACACATCAGCACATTAGGTTTTCCCATGTCGGATGTTTTTATTGTATGACTTTCAACGTAAGCGTCTATGGTGATGTAAGTCTGTTCCCATCCACTGTTCCATGTCGCTCCGCCGTCGGAAGACGTAGCAATACCAATAGTATTCTCGCCTATGTAGTTGTCGTGATAATGTTTGAAAGAAACCACCACCTCATCGACATCTGTGAAATCGAATGTCGGCATGACGAGACGTGTTGTTCCGTTGAATTCTGGTGCCCAATTCATGCATATCTCATTAGGCACGCCGCCCGACTTAGCACTCGTCGATATCGACCAGTTGTCGGCATGTTCGTCTATGTACCAGCCTTCTGGAATCTCTGCCGAGTCAAAATTTTCTTTCAACAAAAGTCCTCTGTTTTGCGCTGACATCGTAATAGTTAACAACAATGCAAACGCCAAAAAATAAAATCTTTTCATAATGCTAATTTTAAAAACAGCACAAACTTACGAAAAAAAAAGACAACAAGACAACAAGACGACAAGACAACAAGTTTTTTTTTTGCGAAATTGAAAAAAACATCATTTCCGCAATAGAATGGATGCTAAGAAACCATTAGATTTCAAAAAGAAAGACGCATCAATTACACCTTGTTCATCTCATCGGTGTAATTGACACGTCTCTACTTGGTGACTACACTTTAAAGTATTCCGTTTTCAACCAATATGCATAAATCGGATCTTGAAAAGATATTTCTCCAGCCTTATTATCCAAAATATCATTTTTAACCAATGCTATTTTCGAACGAGCTATGGATGTCGGAGATGATATTTTATATCGATGCATAGTTTCAGTTGAACTTATAGCTTTTTCCCCAGCGCACAATGCATTCAGGTAACACAACTGTTGATTGGTAAGATTTTCTGTCATGGTAACAAAAAGAAGACTAAGCTGCTCAACCAATGAGGCATGAGCATCTCTTACAACATCTACAGTACAGACTTCTTTCGTCCGCAACCACGACAACTGGGCAAGCTGTTG
>JAZRNQ010000042.1:0-7999 GCA_045648285.1 Bacteroidales bacterium
CTGCTCTTTATATTACGGAGGAGCCAGCGTCGGACTTATGAAAATCATCGCTGACAAGATGTTAGAGAACGGCAAGGAAGTCGTAGGCATCATACCGAAACTCATTACCGACATGGAGATAGCGCACGAAGGCGTGACAAAGATGATTGAGACAGAAACGATGTCGGAACGTAAGCTGATGTTAATTAACGAAGCAGATGCTTTCATCGCGATGCCAGGAGGATTCGGCACTTTAGACGAGATATTTGAAGTCGTGGTGCTGAACCAGTTGCGTGTCACCGACAAGCCAATCGCACTTTACAACACCTTAAACTATTACGATAAACTGATAGAATTCATCGACCATGCTGTCAGTCAAGGCTTCATCCGTCAAGAACACCGCGACAACCTCATCGTAAGTGACGACCCAGAAGTTTTATTTAAAGAATTAAGTAGACACAAATCCATAGGCATCGACCAATGGATTAAAGATATTAAAGAAGAGGCTCTGAACTCTGAGCTTTGAACTCTGAACCTTGAACTTAGCAACTTAGTAACTTAGCAACTTAGCAACTTAGCAACTCAAAATATGAACATAATAGGAATCACAGGAACAATAGGTGCTGGCAAAGGCACGATAGTAGATTATCTCGTAAAAGAAAAAGGCTACGTACATTATTCAGTGCGTGAATTTCTTGCGGAGGAAGTAAAGAAAAGAGGCCTTGAAGTCAACCGCGACACTCTCACTGAAGTGGGCAACGACTTAAGAGCGAAGCATTCACCAAGTTATATAGCGACGCAGCTTTATGAGAGAGCATTCGCCACTGGCAAGAACGCCGTGATAGAGAGCATACGTGCGATAGGCGAAGTTAACGCGCTCCGCACTAAAGGCAACTTCTACCTCTTCGCCGTCGACGCCGACCAAGAAGTACGTTATCAACGTATCCGCGAGAGAAACTCAGAGACCGACTCTGTCAGCTTCGAGACATTCGTCGCCAACGAAGCACGCGAGATGAACTCCGAAGATCCTAACAAACAAAACCTTGCAGCTTGTATCAAAGAAGCAAACTTCTTATTCATGAATGATGGTTCCATCACAGACTTACATAAAAAAGTGGAAGAAGTACTGAACAAGATTGGCGAACAAGAATACAAACGTCCTTCATGGGACGAGTATTTCATGAACCTCGCCGACACCGTAGCAGAACGTGCCACATGTAACAGAGGAAGAAGTGGCTGCGTCATCGTCAAAGACCGTCAGATTCTAGTGACAGGCTACGTAGGCGCACCGACAGGATTGCCACATTGCGACGAAGTAGGTCACCTTTTCAAGAAGATGATTCACGAAGACGGACACATCACACAACATTGCGTGAGAACCGTTCATGCTGAACAGAACGCTATAGCACAAGCTGCGAAAAGAGGCATCGCTTTGGAAGGAAGCACATTGTATTGCAGAATGACACCTTGCAGAACATGCGCTATGTTGATTATCAACTGCGGCATCGTGAGAGTTGTCTGCCAAAGGAAATACCACGACTGCGTCGAATCAGAGGCGATGTTTAAAATGGCTGGAATACAGCTGGAATATATCTACGAAGAGGTACAACAGTACGATAAGCAGTAAAGACTACAAGTCTACAAGTCTACAAGTCTACAAGACTACAAGACTACAAGACTACAAGACTACAAGTAGAGACGTATCGACGACACAAAAGAGATAAATAATATGTCGTTGATGCGTCTTTTTTAGTTAGGAGTGTGGAATTAGGAGTTAGGTGTGGAGGGTATGAGGAATTGTAGGGACGTGATTTATCGCGTCCTAAAGCTAATCAGCTAGGAGTTATTTTAGGATATAAAAAAAGAGGACACTTTTCAGTATCCTCTTCGTTGTAGCGGGGACAGGATTTGAACCTGCGACCTCCGGGTTATGTGCCCGACGAGCTACCAGACTGCTCTACCCCGCATCATGATTTCAAAAAAACAACTTTTTTTGTTTTTGTTTGCGAGTGCAAAGATATATCAATTTTCTTTACAAGTCAAGTTTTTTTTCATAAAAAAAAGCATACCATCCCCAGAAGCTAAATAACAGATTATCAACATACTTATAATTTATCCACCACACAACGACTTTAATCTTTATACTCTATACTATCTAAAAACATCTAAATTAATTCCGTAAGTCCATTCAATATAGTCGATGGAACCTATATGAACCTTCATGAAAGCTCCTACAAATTGATTGCCTTTTGTTCCAAAATAATATTTGAGACCAAGTCTTTCGTAATAGTTAGAATATGCACTTGGCAGATATTTGAATTCAAAAGGTGTTGTACCAGAGAAACCCCATGACTTTTTCTCGTCGGTGCCTTTATAAATACCATGATATAAGTAATATGAGAATCCGAAGCAGAAAGCAACTTTATTGTACAAAACCTCAAACATGGCTGAAGCTGCCAAATGCATTGAGTTTATCGGTCTATATTCGCATAAAGGAACGTTTAAGATACCTGCTTCATATTCGTCTTTGGCTTGTAGATATTTCACTTTTGTCTCACCGGTATAGCATAAGTCTAAGCCTACGTCATATCTGAACATAGGATGAAAATGACGTGAGACACCTACTCTAAAAGTGTTGCTTAAATAATATCCGGATTCGCCAGAAATCTCTCCATTACGCATGGTGGTAGTCTGTAAAAATCCTGGCGCTTCGCTGAGGAAAATATATGTCTTCTTCTTAAATGGTTCCCATTCGCTATAGGTAAAATCTTCTCTTCCGCCGATATTATAGCGACAATTCAGCTGATAACCATACACGTTGACACCATTATTAGGTAAAATTATAGCTCCGTTAGAAGAATGTGCAAACCAGAAACGCAATCCCAAGTCAATGTTGCGACTTATTCTGAAAGTAGGTCCGACATCTATTCCTAAATGAGCATTAACTAAAGAGCCGATGAACTCGTTGCCATATTTTGGCCATAACGAAAGACCTACGAGAATATCGTAGTCAAACGACCAACTGCGACCTCTGTAAAAGTTTCCGTTGATAAAACCGCCTACTGAATAGCAATCGCCTATGGTATTGACATATTCTATGACATGAAGTCCATTGGCATCGCGATGCTCATATTTTGCACTGTCGATGGTGTTATGCTCGTAGCGGAAAAAGAAACCGTATGATGGAAAGTTGAAACGTTGTTCCCATTCTTTCTTTCCTGTCGTCTGATAACCGACATGCAAGTCGAAGTTATATTGACGACTCTCGGCGAGATAGTTGTGATACTTCACGAAAGGAATATATGTTCCGTAACGCACAGCTGGCTCTATATACCATTGGGAAAATTTATTCTTGGTATCGTTTTGACCTTTTACTTGTGCTAATGAAGGTAAAGTTATAGAAATTATTAAAAATGATAACAACAAAAATCTCTTCATCACAAAATGTTTATTATTTTTGCGTTCAAAGATAGTAAAAGAAACAATCTAAGTTTTTAAAAAAATAAACATGAGTCACAAAGCAGGTTATGTAAATATTATTGGAAAGCCAAATGTCGGAAAATCAACGCTTATGAACGAATTTGTAGGCGAAAAAATTTCCATCGTAACATCTAAAGCACAGACCACAAGACACCGTATTTTGGGCATTGTGAACGGTGATGAGTTCCAAATTGTGTTCTCAGACACCCCTGGAATCATCAAAAATCCCGCATATAAGATGCACGAAGTGATGAATCAGTTCGTAAATGTCGCTTTCATCGACGCCGATTTGATACTTTATGTCGTCGACATCACAGACAAAAAAATCGATGAAAAGACAGTGGAACGTCTCCAAAAAATTACCGACATCCCTATCTTCGTTTTATTAAACAAAATAGATTTATCAAATCAAGAAGGTGTGATGAATGCTGTCAACTTCTGGCAAAACGCACTCCCAACAGCTACCATCTTCCCTATCTCGGCACTTCATCATGCCAACATAAAACATATCTTCGACTGCATTTTGGAAAAACTTCCAGAATGTCCTCCTTATTTCCCAAAAGACGAGCTTACCGACAGATCGATGCGTTTCTTCATTTCTGAGATAATCAGAGAAAAGATATTGCTCATCTACAAGCAAGAGATTCCTTATTCTGTGGAAGTCGTCGTCGACGCTTACGAAGAAAGTGCCAAGATGATTAACATCAGAGCTACCATCTACGCATCACGCGACTCACAAAAAGCTATATTAATAGGTAAGGCTGGCTCTGCTATCAAGAAACTCGGCATCATGTCGAGAGGCGACATCGAAGAATTCACAGGAAAGAAAATCTTCCTCGACCTTAACGTCAAAGTCAGCAAAGACTGGCGCGACAACGAAGCAGAGTTGAAGAACTTTAATTATGAAGCTTAATCTAATTCATAATTCATAATGCATAATTAATCTATGAACAATTGTGAATTAAGAATTGTGAATTATGCATTATTTTTAGTATTTTTGCAAATCACAGAAATTTAATTGATATGAGTAATATTGTTGCAATAGTAGGAAGACCTAACGTAGGTAAATCAACATTTTTCAATCGTTTAGTTCAGACACGTCAAGCCATTGTTGAAGAGACTAGCGGCGTGACTCGTGACCGTCACTACGGACATAGCGACTGGAATGGAAAGTCATTTACCGTGATTGATACAGGTGGTTATGTCGTCGGTTCAGACGATATTTTTGAAGGAGAGATTAGAAAACAGGTTGACCTCGCTATCGACGAGGCTGATGTCATCATATTCGTCGTCGACGGCAAAGACGGACTTCACGTTCTTGACGAAGAAGTCGCTTTAATATTACGTCGTAGCAAGAAAAAAGTGATACTCGCCGTCAACAAGACTGACATCCCTAACAAGGAAAGTAATGTAGCAGACTTCTATACTTTAGGTCTTGGTGACATCTTCGCATTCTCAGCGATGACAGGTACAGGCACAGGCGAGCTTCTCGATGAAGTAGTGAAGCATCTCCCTAACGAGACTACCGACACTTACGACGGTCTCCCACGCTTCGCTCTCGTAGGTCGCCCTAACGTTGGAAAGTCATCAATGATTAACGCTTTCCTCGGTCACGACAGACATATCGTGACAGACATAGCAGGTACCACACGCGACAGCAACAACACTCGTTTCAATGCTTTCAACATGGACTTCGTCCTCGTTGACACTGCCGGTCTCCGCAAGAAAAGCAAGGTATCAGAAAATATAGAGTTCTACTCAGTGATGCGTTCTATCCGCGCCATAGAAGAATGTGACGTCGCTGCTCTCATCATCGACGCTACACAAGGCTTCGAGGCTCAAGACATGAACATCTTACGCCTCATCGAGAGAAACAAAAAAGGCCTCGTCGTCATCGTCAACAAATGGGACTTGGTCGACAAAGACTCTAACACTCACCTTCAATATGAAAAGATGATTAGAGAAAAGACTGCTCCTTTCACCGATTATCCTATCATATTCACATCAGCGATAAACCGTCAGAGAACATTCCGCGTCCTCGAAGCATTACATCAGGTTTATGAAAACCGTGAACGTAAAATCTCAGTACGCGAACTCAACGACACCATGTTGGAAATCATCGCTGCTCAACCACCACAAGTGGCATCAAGAAATCGTTACCTCAAGATTAAATATATCACACAGTTGAAGAGTCCAACTCCACAGTTCATCTTCTTCTGTAACTTACCAAAAGACGTAAAGGATTCTTATCATCGTTTCCTCGAAAACAAGATACGTCAAAACTGGAACTTCAACGGAGTACCAATTCAATTATTCTTCAGAGAAAAATAATTGGCTTAGAGTGTAAAGTTGAGAGTTTAGAGTAGTTTGATAGATTAAAAGTGTAGAGTTTAAGTGTATTAGAATTCGATAAACTATAAACTTTACACTCATAACTTTAAACTTTAGAACTACTCTAAACTCTACACTCCAAACTATAAACTCTGTCTCACCATGGAAGAACTCAGAATAGATAAATGGCTTTGGTGTGCGCGTCTCTTCAAGACGCGCACTCTTGCTGCTGACGCGTGCAAAGGCGGCAAGGTAAAAATCGACGACTGTTCCATAAAGCCTTCACGCGACGTAAAGGTTGGCGAAATCATTCAGGTTCAGCTCGGACAACTACATAAAGTCGTTGAAGTGAAAAGCATTCCTAAAAGCCGTGTTTCCCCAAAACAAGTAGAGGATGTTTATATCGACAGGACTCCTAAAGAAGAATACGAGAGAATAGAATTCCTACACGCCTTCAAAGTGGAATTCCGCGACAGAGGCGCAGGTCGTCCTACCAAGAAAGACAGAAGAATCATCGATAAGATTAAAGGAGACCTTTAAAAAATCTCAGAACTTCAGAATCTCAGAATCTCAGAATCTCAGAAATATTTTTGAGGTTTTGAGATTTTGATTTTTTAACAATTCTAAAACAAACTTTCCTTCCTTCATAATGTTTTTAAGTCAAACTAATTTAAACTTAAAAAAACAACATTATGAAAGATTTCAATTTCAGACATGGAGACGCCAAGAGTGATGTCTTCGGAACAGATGCAATGGTTAACCCTTCACCAGTAGACAAAATTCCAGACGCTCCAACAACACCTCAAATTGCATATCAAATGGTCAAAGACGAGACTTTCCCTCAGACACAGCCTCGACTCAACCTCGCCACCTTCGTCACCACATATATGGACGAATATGCGACAAAATTAATGAATGAAGCTATCGGCCTCAACTATATAGACGAGACAGAATATCCTCGTGTAGCGGTGATGGGACAGAAATGTATCAACATCCTCGCTAACTTATGGAACAGTCCAGAGACCAACAAATGGAAGACTGGCGCATTAGGCATCGGCTCATCAGAAGCTTGTATGCTCGGCGGTGTGGCTGCATGGATGCGCTGGCGCAAGAGAAGAATGGAACAAGGCAAGCCTTACGATAAGCCTAACTTCGTCATCTCCACAGGCTATCAGGTAGTGTGGGAGAAATTCGCACAGCTCTGGCAGATCGAGATGCGTACTGTGCCGCTCACCACAGAAAACCCAACATTAGATCCTAAGAAAGCCATCGAGATGTGCGACGAGAACACCATCTGTATCGTACCTATCGCAGGCTGCACATGGACAGGCATGAACGACGACTTCGAAGCCATCGACAAAGCAGTGACTGAATTCAACAAGAAGACTGGCAACCAGCTCTGCATCCACGTCGACGCAGCATCAGGTGGCTTCATCCTTCCATTCCTCAAGCCTCACGTCAAATGGGATTTCAGATTAAATAACGTATTATCAATAAGTACCTCAGGTCACAAATACGGACTCGTATATCCAGGATTGGGCTGGGTCATCTGGAAAGACAAGAAGTATCTGCCTTCTGAAATGGCGTTCAGCGTCAACTACCTCGGCGCCGACATTACACAAGTAGGTCTTAATTTCTCACGACCAGCAGCCCAAGTCCTGGGACAATACTATCAGTTCATCAGATTAGGATTCCAAGGCTATAAGGCAATACAGCAGAACTCCATGGAGATAGCAGAATATCTCCACGAGGAAATCGGCAAGATGCCTCAGTTCAAAAACTACAGCTCTGAACTTGTCAACCCATTGTTCATCTGGTCGTTGAATCCTAAATACGATAAAGTCGCCAACTGGACCTTGTACGACTTACAATACAAGTTACAACAAAATGGCTGGATGGTTCCAGCGTATACATTGCCGAAGGATTTAGAGCAATGTGTCGTGATGAGAATAGTATGCCGTCAAGGATTCAGCCGCGACATGGCAGATATGCTCCTGACCGACATCAGGATGGCAGTCGCTGACCTTGAAAAACTCAGCTACCCTACCCAATCAAGAGTTGAAGTCAACAGGAACATTCATCCTAAACAAAGCTTCAACCACGGAGGGAAAAAGAGTCACTAAATCAAAATCTCAAAAATTCAGAATCTCAAAATCTCAGAACTTCAGAACATCAAAAATTCTGAGGTTCTGAGATTTTTAGTTTTTGA
>JAZRNQ010000043.1:0-7856 GCA_045648285.1 Bacteroidales bacterium
AATAACTCAAGATATATCATGATGTTCTTTGTTTTTATACCAACTGATGAAAGCGGCAATAACTATGACGCATATCAGTATATATATAGGTGAGACATTTAATAAACAAACTAAAGTCATTGATAAGATGACGACGACCCACGACCACCATTTCATTTTTGTGGCTTTAATCATGTCGATTGTAGGAACGCCGATGAGGGCTACCACTACCGGTCTGATGCCTTTGAATGCCTTGATGACGTATTCGTTATCCTTGAAGTTGGTGAAGAACATCGCAACCAACAAAATGATGAGGAAAGGTGGCAGGCAACTGGCAATAGTAGCTACAACACTTCCTTTGGTTCCACGTAGCTTATGCCCAGTCAGGATGGAAATGTTGACGGCAAACAATCCAGGTGCGGTTTGTGCCAAGGTGATGATATCTACAAAGTCCTCGTCGTTGAGCCACTTACGACTTACGAGTTCCGACTTAATAGCCGCAATCATCGGAATGCCTCCACCAATAGTGAAGGCCCCGATTTTTGCGAATATCCAAAATATCTGCCACAGACTTACCATAATCTCAATTATAAATTATGAATTGCCAAGACGCATCAACGATATGTTTTTATTTTTTTGTGTCGTATGATATGTCTCTACAAATTCAATTATGAATTATGCATTATGAATTATGAATTAATCTCAGCATTCTTTCGTAGCAGCTTCTAATCTCTTCATGATTGAGAAGATGACGATTGCTGATAATAGACATAATACAACGAGAACTCCCCATACCATCCATAATGGCATGCCTGTTCCCCAAATCTTAGCGATGACGCTAGTTAAATAGTTGCCGATTGCAGTGACGCAGAACCAGCAGCCCATCATCATGCCTTTGTATTTTGGAGGAGCTACTTTTGTCACGAATGAGATGCCGATAGGACTTAATAATAACTCGGCGAATGTCAATACTAAATATGTGCTGATGAGCCAGTTTGGTGATACTAATGTGCTGCTTACACCGCCAGCTGCTTTCAATTCTGCTGGACTCATGAGATGTAATGATGCCATTGCCATGACGGTGAAACCTAAAGCTGCCACAACCATACCCATACCGATTTTCTTTGGTGATGAAGGTTCTTTGTCTCTCTTAGCCAAAGCTCCGAACACTGCCATTGATACTGGTGTCAAGGCGACGACGAAGAATGGGTTGAATTGTTGGAATTCTTGAGGCAAGATGTTGATTGTTGCTGGCATGCCGAGATATAATGCTGCTGCGCCGCCCCATAATAATAAGGTGATGACGCCGCTGACGATTCTGTTCTTTATTGTTTCTGATTGGAATGTTGAGAATAAGGTGTAGACAGAGATAGCTACTAATGTCAAAGCCCAGATGTTAAAGCCTATTCTTGAGAATCCTGTGGCTGTGCTTGCTGTGTAGTCACGAGCGAAGAAGGTGAGACACAATCCGCTTTGTTGGAACGACATCCAGAAGAAGATGACGACAGCGAATACCATGAATAAGGCTGTCATGCGAGTGCGTGTCTGTTCTGGAGTGAGTTCAGCGACTTTAACAGTAGTGTTGCCCATTTCCTTAGCTTGTTTTGTATTGACATCAGCGTGTTTGAACCAGTTGCGGCAGCAGAGATAAATCGCCATTGAGAGTACCAATGAGATACAAGCAACGCCGAAACCGTAGTTATATGCTGTTGATAATGAGTCGATGTAATTTTGTGCGAAAGCGGCTAAGTCTCCTGTGTTGCCCTGTTGTGCTGCGAGAGCCTCGAATGATTGCAATGCGTCGGCTGAGATTGTTCCATCGAGATATTGATGAGCGAGTGATGGAATCTGTGGGACGTATGTGAAGCCAGCCTTGCCGAGGAAGAGGTCGGTGACTTTTGTCGCTGTCATAGGAGCGAACATAGAACCGATGTTGATAGCCATGTAGAAAAGGCTGAAGCCGTTGTCGCGGAATGGGCTGTATTTTGCCTCGTCGTATAAGTTACCTACCATGACTTGGAGGTTGCCTTTGAAGAGACCTGTTCCTATCGCGATGAGAGCGAGTGCAGAGAACATGGTGACTTTAGCTGTCGTGCCCATCATTGGGACTGCGAGGAGAAGGTAACCGAGGAACATGACTACGATACCAGCTCTTACCATTTTGCCGTAGCCGAAACGGTCGGCGAGGATACCGCCGATGAGAGGCATGAAGTAAACGAATCCGAGGAATGCGCCATAGATTTGACCTGATTGAGCCTCGTTGAAACCGAATTTAGCTTGCAAGAAAAGTACGAAGATAGCAAGCATGGTGTAATAACCAAAACGTTCGCCAGTGTTGGCTAGTGCGAGGGCATAAAGCCCTTTTGGATGACCTTTAAACATGATTTTTTCTTTTCTTAATTTTTTTGCAAAAATAAGAAAAAAAAGACCACAAGATTACAAGACAACAAGACAACAAGTCAACAAGACTGCAAGTTTTTTTAGTTAGGAATTAGGAGTTAGGAGTGTTCCAAATCCCTTAGTTCCTTAATTCCTCAAATCCTTAGTCCCTAAAAAAAGCGGCGCTTCAACTTATAGTCTTGTAGTCTTGTAGACTTGTAGTCTTATAAAAACTCCCAGAAATTATCTTTGCTTATGACTTTAAATTCTACGTTTGAATAGTTGTTTTCGAAAGACAATGGTAATTTAGTTTTTTTTCTAGGATTTAATTTGAATTCGTATGCGAACAATTGTCCGTCTTTTTCTTCAATTAAGTCAATTTCTTGTTGTTGTTTGCTTCTCCAGAAAAACAATTGTGAATAGTCATTGCAATATGCATTACGTTTTATGCGTTCGCTTATCATAAAGTTTTCCCACAGAGCACCAGCATCTTGTCTCATTTCTATAGGTGCAAAATTTGAAATTAAAGCATTGCGTATACCGTTGTCGTAAAAATATATTTTCTTTCCTTTTTTGATTTCATTTCGCATATTTTTGTTATACGAAGAAAGACGAAAAATAACAAAACATTTTTCCAATAAATTGATATAAGACTCAACAGTCTCCTTGTCAATGCCTAACAAATTTGATAATTCATTATATGAGACTTCGCTTCCTATTTGAAAAGCCAATGCCCTGACAAGCTTATGTAATATTTCATGTTTTTTAATGCCTTGATAACTAAGCAAGTCTTTGTAAAGATAATTGTTTGCAAGAGATGTCAGCAATCGTTTATTGTCGGATGGATTTGTGACTATTTCAGGATACATGCCATAAATCATCCTTTGTTCTAACAAGCGTGTTTCTTCTCTTTGACTTGTATGGTTTGCTAATTCGGAAAGAGATAATGGGAATAATTTGTATTCAAAAGTTCTTCCAGTGGCGGGCTCATTTATTTTTGAAGAAAGTTCTAATGATGAAGAACCGGTAACCAAAATTTGAGTGTCAAGTTTAAGGTCGGCAATGATTTTTAATGTTAGACCAATATTACTAACTCTTTGAGCTTCATCTATTATTACGACTTTATGATTGCCAATAAGGTTCTTTAGTTCTGTGGAAGTCTTGTTTTCCAAGTCGGCTCTGTCGTCATAATCATCGCAGTTTAATTTTAAAACTTTATCGTAGTTGTTGATGACGGAATCAAATAAGGTGGTTTTTCCAACTTGACGTGCTCCTAATACGATGATTATCTTTCCTTTATTAAAATCATCTTTGATATTATTTTCTATTTGTCGTTGAATCATGATGAAATTATTTCTGACAAAGATAATACTAATTTCGATTCTAATCGAAAAAAAACAATATTTTTTTCGATTATAACCGAAAAAGGTATTGTTTTTTTAGTTAGGAATTATCCCAAAATTCCTTAGTTCCTTAATTCCTAAAATCCTTAATTCCTAAAAAAAAGAAGCGCCACTATTAAAAGCAGCGCTTCCACTTATAGTCCTGTTGTCTTATAGACTTATAGTCTTATTATTGTGTTACTCTTTCTAACCATTTAACCATGCCGAACATGACGCCCATAGAGATGAGACATACTACTAAGAATACTGTCCAGCATTGCCAGATTGGCCAAGCGTTGTACATGAGAGGTCCGATCCATAATAAGAGGTTGCCGAGTGCTGTTGCACCTAACCATAAACCTTGGCAGAGACCGAGCATGTGTTTTGGAGCTACCTTTGATACGAATGACAAACCGAGTGGAGAGATGAAGAGCTCAGCAACTGTTAAGAAGAAGTAAACAGCGATGAGAACCCACCAGTGTGATTTTTCTGCCATTTGTTCAGCGATTGGTAATGCTTTGAATTCGTTTGCTGATGGATAACCTTTCATGTATGAGAAGATAGCCAAGAACAAGAATGCTAAACCAGCGATGAACATACCGATAGCGATTTTACGAGGAGTTGAAACTTCTTTACCTTTTCTTGCCAATACAGCGAAGATACCCATGATAATAGGAGTAAGAACGATAACGAAGAATGGGTTAACAGCTTGCCAGATTTCTGGAGCTACTGCTGATGAGTCGACGAAGTCACGTGCGAAGAATGACAATGACATGCCGTTTTGGTGGAATGAGAACCAGAAGAAGATAACGATACCTAAAACTGCGAATAAAGCGGCCAAACGTTGTTTGATTTCTTTAGCCATAGCAGCTTTTTCTTCTTCAGTGTATGATGCTGATTCAACTTTTTCTTTCTTAGCAGGTGTTGGGAATCCCTTTTGGTTTGTGATGAATATTGTCAAAGAGATTAACATAGCTGCTACAGAAGCGATGAATGAATAGTGGATACCTTCGTTGAAGATTTGTAAGTAGTTAGCACATGATGCTGCCATATCAGAGATGTTACCGCCAGCAGCTGCCATCATTGTGTTGAGGTTGTCCATAGCTTGTGCGCCCATGCCTGCAGCGTCGTTTAAGAATTGGTGACATAAAGCTGGAAGAGCTGGGTTGTAAACCATGCCGTTTGTTTCTAACCACCATTCGCGGAGCAATGGAGCTACGAAAGGAGCGATCAAACCGCCAACATTGATAAATACGTAGAAAATTTGGAAACCAGAGTCACGTTTGCTCTTTGCAATTCTTAAAGCTTCTTCACCTTCTTTAGCTGCTTCAGCTTCGAAGTTGTCGTACATTTGACCTACGATAGCTTGTAAGTTACCTTTGAATAAACCATTACCGAAAGCGATCATGAATAAAGCGAAACATGTCAATGGTAATAACCATGCTTGGTTGCCAGCTGTTGCTGTGATAGGAATAGCTAAGAGGATGTAACCTGCAGCCATTGTCATCAAACCTTTTTGGATAGTACCTTTGTAGTTTTGTGTACGGTCAGCAATAATACCACCGATCAAACTGAGAAGGTAGATACCTGCATAGAAGAATGAGTAGATAGTTCCACTAACTGCTTCATTCAAACCGAATTTTGAACAGAGGAACAATACGAGAACCGCGTTCATGATGTAGTAGCCGAATCTTTCTCCCATGTTACTGAGAGCAGCAGCTAACAAACCCTTTGGGTGTCCTTTTAACATAACTTTAAAAATTTTTAATTAATAATTAGATTTAATTCGTTTTCAATTAGTGACTTAAAGTCGCAGAGACTCAATGACTCAAAGATTAAAAATCTTTACGTCTTTGTGACTTTCTAACTTTGCAACTTTAAGGTTGGCAAAGATAATAAAAATTTTTGAATTTCAAAGTGGTATTTTGCCTTAGCTGTGCCATATTGTTGTTAAATAAAAGAAAAAGGCTGGAACTGAATCCAACCTTTATAAATATTGTCTTTTAAAAATTAAGCGTAAGTCCTATGCCGTTGTTAGTTGCTCCGAAATTAAGTGTCACATCTGACGACCTCTGATTGTAACCCTCAACAGCTGCGTTGAGGTTGCGGTGACTGCTGATTGTCAGTATCGTTGACGGAATGGCATACATTACGGCTCCGGCAGCGAAAAATCCGCCTATCACCCAATATAGAATTGCGCCAGTTGCATTTTCACAATATATATCATGTCCGTTTTCTTTTTCTTGTTGGTGGTCGTGATTGTTGATGCAATCGTGCTTTAAGTCGTAGCCCATTGCAATATATGTTATCGAAAACGCTCCTTCAATGGCAGTGGCGGCCCAAAGTGGAATAGATGCTATATAACGATTCCTGCCTCTGATATATGAGTCATACGATTCTTCATCAAGCATTGACTTTAATTCTAATTTGGATAATTTTTCATTAGTCTCAACATTGATTATCCTGCCATTGCGCTTTTTAATTGTAATATTCTCGTTCGAAGTTTGCGCAAACGAAAACATTGCAATGAACAATAATGTTAATAATGTGATTGACTTTTTCATACTTCTAATTTTTTAGTTTATTATGCCTACAAATGTAGTTTTTTTCTGAATAATAAAATAGCCTTCAGTAATTAGTTTATAGTGTAAAGTAACTTTACCTCTAATTATGCATTATGAATTATGCATTATGAATTAAAAAAAACTTTATCCTTTATCCCTTAGCCTTTAGTCTTTTTATTATCTTTGCAAGTTCTAAAGATTTTATTCATAAAAAAACAAGATATAAATGGAAATCAGCAGTAAATACAGCCCACAGGATACCGAAGGCAAATGGTATCAGCATTGGTTAGATAAGAATTATTTTCATTCTACACCAGATGAACGCGAACCTTATACTATCGTCATCCCTCCACCAAATGTGACAGGCGTGCTTCACATGGGTCACATGTTGAACAACACAATACAAGACGTTCTCATACGCCGCGCTCGTATGCAAGGCAAAAACGCTTGCTGGGTTCCTGGCACCGACCACGCTTCTATCGCTACTGAAGCTAAAGTGGTTAACAAGCTCGCTCAACAAGGTATTAAGAAAACTGACCTCACTCGCGAGGAATTCCTCAAACATGCTTGGGACTGGACACACGAACATGGCGGTATCATCTTGAAACAGCTCCGTCGCCTCGGCGCCTCATGCGACTGGGAACGCACTTCATTCACAATGGACGAAACTCGCAGCAAGAGCGTCATCCACGTCTTCTGCGACTTATATAATAAAGGTCTTATCTATCGCGGCGTCCGCATGGTCAACTGGGACCCTGCAGCTCTCACAGCTCTCAGCGATGAAGAAGTCGTCTACAAAGAAGAACATAGCAAACTTTTCTACCTCCGTT
This sequence comes from Bacteroidales bacterium, assembly GCA_045648285.1. Lineage (GTDB taxonomy): Bacteria > Bacteroidota > Bacteroidia > Bacteroidales > F082 > Limimorpha. The sequence goes on from JAZRNQ010000043.1 coordinate 7,135, forward strand.
ATAAAGTAGAAGGCGAAGATACTTACGCTATAGTAGCTACAACACGTCCTGAGACTATCATGGGTGACACTGCTATGTGTATCAACCCTAACGACCCTAAGAACGCTCATCTTAAAGGCAAGAAAGTCATCGTTCCTCTCGTAGGCCGCGCTATTCCTGTCATCGAAGACGAATATGTCGACATCGAATTCGGTACAGGCTGTCTTAAAGTGACACCTGCTCATGACGTGAACGACTATATGCTCGGCGAGAAATATAATCTCCAAAGCATCAATATCTTCAACGACGACGCTACTATCAGCGAAGCTGCTGGTATGTACGTAGGCATGGACCGCGACGCTGTCCGTAAGCAAATCGTGAAAGACCTCGACGCTGCTGGTCTCCTCGAAAAAGTTGAAGACTATAATAATAAGGTGGGTTACTCAGAACGTACTCACGTAGCTATAGAACCAAAACTCTCAATGCAATGGTTCCTCAAGATGGAACATCTCGCTGAGATAGCTCTCAAACCTGTTATCGATGGCGACATCCAGTTCTATCCTTCAAAATATGTAAACCTCTACCGTCACTGGTTGGAAAACATCAAAGACTGGTGTATCAGCCGTCAGCTCTGGTGGGGTCATCAAATCCCAGCTTACTACCTCCCAGAAGGTGGTTATGTAGTTGCTGAGACTGCAGAAGAAGCTCTTAAACTTGCTAAAGAAAAAGCTGGCGACCATATC
>JAZRNQ010000044.1:0-8550 GCA_045648285.1 Bacteroidales bacterium
AAGTGAGTCGGTATTTTTTTTAGTCACCGAGACTCCGAGACAATGAGTCTATGAGTCTATGAGTCTATAAGTCTATAAGTCAATGAGACTATAAGTCTGAGTTCAGAGTTCAGAGTTCTAATTAAATTTCGGCGTGATTCCTAAAAATATCTCAAAATTGATTCCAGGCATAGGTCGTGACAAGACTGAGAGATATTCTTCATTGAAGAGATTGTTAATAGCTCCTTTGATGGAAAAATCAGCCCATTTACACGAGATTATTTTTTCCAATGCAATATTGCTCATGAAATATTTCGGCAGTTTTCCTGTCAAAGTAATATCATTAGATGACATCGTAAATCGTTCTGAATAATAACACCATTTATATAAGAACGACCATGTCTTCCACGACAATCGTCCCGTTACCGTTGATGAATATTCCGGGACGTAAGGCAACTGCTTCCCTACCGATTTATCTGCCGGCGAACGAGGATCTCCTTCATTGATAGACGGCGTCCACGACAAGGTTCCATTGAAACTAAGTTTCCAGTCTGCAGACAATACGACATCCAAATCGCCTTTTGTCTCGATGCCGTAAGCGTGTACGTCTTTGATGTTATCAGGAGAGAAAAATCCTTTTGTGGTCGGCAGCCAGATAATCCAATCATTAATAAAAGACTCGAACCAGTTGGCAGAGCCACTCAAAGAATAAATCCCTTCTTTTCCTACAGCAAAAGAAAATCCAGCATCGTAAGTCCAGCCGTTTTCCTTTTTCAAATCAGGATTGCCGCCAGGCATAAAGTACAGGTCATTGAGTGAAGGAAAACGATAGTTACGCGAGACGGAAGCCTTCGCCACCACATCGCCTTTCTTTGAGATAACGCCGTCGATGAAGAAAGCAGGAATAATTGGAGTCCATTCGTTGCCGAACATCTCTTCCCTAACAACTACCGACATTCCAAGACGGTCGATAGGTCGCCATTTGATAGACGCAGAATTGGTCAGTTCGATGCGCGCTTTATGATAACCTACCGTTCCTTCGTTTCCATCTTGAAGCATGACGCTTTTGTCACGGCTCTCCACAAAATGCTGATGCGCCGCGATATTAACAGTGAAAAGCCATTTCTTGCCGATATAATATTCACCTTCCGCTTGTCCGTAAAACGTATTTATCTCACTCCTCGACTGCGTCATGTGCGCCATGACTCCATTGCCTAAGTCGCGTTTGTAATCGTAATTCATCTTAGTGTTAATATACCCTGCCTTCGCTCCCATCTTCCAGCTTTCTCTGATATGGTCCCACGACATCACCGAACGGAAAGTATTTTCTCTTTGTCGGTTTTCAAAATCCGTAGCATCGCCATAGTCGACGGTAAGCATCGGCAGCTCTCTGTTGGAATTTATGTACCAAGCATTAAATCCGAATCTGTCGCCTTTCATTGTGTTATAATATGCTTCTTGCAGAAAATGAAAATCCTTGAATGCTCCGCTTCTATTTTTTTCAATAGGATAATATTGTTCGATGATATTCATATTCTCGTCATAGACATTTTCCTTCTTGTCGTGGTTACGATATTCGAAATCGTTTGGCGATGACGAATAAACCACACGCGTCGAGGTCTGCCAATGTTCGTTGCCGTATGTCAATCTTAAAAACTCATCGAACGTTTTGAAAGAACCAACACCTTGTATATATTGCAATCCGAAGCCATCGGACTTAGCAGGTTTTGTTGAGAGTTTAATCGAGCCGCCGAGGCCGCCGCCTGTTTCGTTGACCGAAGAAGTCCCGTGTAACAACATTGCGTCATCAACGAAATAAGAAGGAATCATGGAGAAGTCGGTCATGCCGAGCATAGGGTTGTTGATTTTCATTCCGTTCCACGACACCTGTGTATGTGATGCTGAAGTTCCACGGAAAGACACCGTCGACAATGTAGCGCGACCGTAGTTTTTAACGAAAATAGAAGAGTTAAACGTAAGGACATCAGCCACCGAGAGAGCTATGTTTTCTTTCAAAACGATAGAATCCATCTTGGTCTGCTGCACTCCGATTTCCTTTATCGGACGCTCAGCGTAGATTGATATTTCAGGAAGATTGAGATACCATTTAATGTCATACTCCTGCGACATCGCGAAAATAGGAGAAATGAGCAACAATAATATAAGGTGCAATCTTTTCATTTTTATAATTTTTTATTTCCAACAAAAAGCTCCAGGGATAATTCCTACGTAAAACTCGTCTATCAATTTTCCATCTTTTGAATAACGATAAATCATTCCCTGCTGAACATAGTCGATGGCATCAGCAACATAGACATCGCCAGTGTGCGGACATACCGTCAAGCCGTAATATATGGTTTCGTTATAAGGCAGGAATGGTCGTACCGGCACACGCTCAGCGGTGACGTCCATCTCCCAGATGTCGTCGTTAATCCAATAGAGTTTGTCTTTCGTTCCGTTGAGCTGCACCTCAGAAGGCGCGTCGCCGAACTTAAATTTAAACTGTCTCTCAACAGTGAATGTCTCTGCGTCGATACGATAAAGTGACGGAGCCTCATGACCGTATGGCGAGCCTTCATAACCGCCGTCGGTCACAGTCCATAACTTATTGTTACAATCCATCACGAGAGAGGTCGGCTGTATGCCAACTGTCAATTCATCAACGACTTCGTCAGTCTCGGTGTCAATCTTCAAGATTCTATTCTGATACGACCAGCAATTGACATAGACATACTTTCCATACTGAACCATCTGCTCAGTCGAGCCGCTTTCCATCGTCATATTTGGAATGTCGATATAACCAGTTATCTCGTAACGTTTCGGGTTCACGATGAAAATACGGTTGTCCCAAATCTGCGTAACGTATGCCTTCTCATCAGAGATGAAATGAATGTAACGTGGCGAAGTAAGATTCGTGATGCGACCGACTTCTTTAAAGGTATTGATATCTATCGCAAAAACGACATGAGAATTATTGACCACGACCCAGCCGATGCTGTCGCGAATGATCATCGACTGCGCAACATCACCGAGTTTCATCGCGTTGGCACGATAGAACACCTCGTTCTCCACGACTTTAGTCTCAGGATTATAATATGACAAGGTCGCATTTCCATATTGGAAATTACCTTCGTTACATATAAACAAGCCCTCGCCAGATGCCGAAGTGTCGAAGTTTTCTTCGAGGCCGTAGTCCCATTCCATGCACGAAGTTAATGACAAAAGACCAATGGCTAATGACAAAAGTATTTTGGACAATGACTTTAGTCTTTCGACTTTAGACTTTAGACTTTTAAACATAACTCATCGTTTTAAGGAGAAATCATAGAAACCGCATACTTCTGTGGAGAGTTCTCCGAGCCAGCCGCTTTTGGCATTGAGAGCGCATTGCACTTTCACGAAGTCGATGTGACTCAGATTAACAGGATTGCCTTCAAAGTCGATGGCATTAGAGATTTTGAAGAAATTAGCCTTATCTGAAGAATTGAAATCCGACGGACTGAAGTTATCAACATAGCCCCAGTCGTAATGCGGCTGCACCCAATAAGAGCCGTTGCCCGACTGGTCGTAGTTGCGAGCTTCGAGGCGTGTTCCTTTCAAGGTATAAGAATCCGCACCAATCCAAAGAGGGTAATAATAATCCTGGTCATGAAACTGAGCTAAGTAATCTATCTCACCGCTGTTACCGTAATTGTCGGTCCATTGCACCGGCATTCCCGTTCCTGAAGGACGATAATATGTCACGGCATAATCTCTATAGGTCGTAGACTTTCCGTGTTCAGAACCAGCGAGTTCATACCAAGTGTCGTCAGGATAACCATTGCCGTTTTCATCCTGCATCACCCACACTATGCCAGGTTCCGACGAACCGTCAAAGGCATTGCCGATAATGCCCAAATCGTAAGAACGGGAATTGCTGATGCTATGGTCAAAGCCGACGACCACATAACCACCGAAACCGCCCAATGAAATCCAGTTGTTGTTGAGCAGACGACCTTCCGCGTATGTTATAGCAGCCTCAGGATTTGTGTGAGAAGCATCGAAACCTCCGGTTTTCAACTCGTTTATAAACTGTCCTGGCGCAGGAGTATATTCAAAGACCTTGTTCCAATCGGCTTGAGAAGCTCCGTTTTTAGGACGATAAAATTCTTTCTCTTCATAAACCGTCACGACGAAATTTCTCGTAATGCTAATTGGGTTATCGCCTTCATCTTTTGTCGCTACCGCATTGATATGATAGACTCCAGCTTTATCAGCGATGAAGACAAACTTAGAATCTGTAGATGACATTTCTGAATTTTCTGAAACATTCCAGGAATATTTCACATCATATAAATTATCAGACTGCAAAGGCTTGATGAGCAGCTTTCTCCCTTTAACAGTATGATATGAATATTTTTCAAAATCCCAAGTAAAAGGAAGGTCTTCCGGATTTACTACTTCTATCTCAATCATATCGCTATGCGTACCGTCTTCGTTTTTGGCAGTAGCCTTGACGACATAAGTTCCGACTTCTTCAGCGATGAATGTGTAATTATATTCATTACTTACTATTACGTCATTGACAGTCCAGGCAAATTTTGTCGGGAGCGAAGTCGCACGCACTGAAGCATTAAGGACGACTTCTGTTTCGAGAGTGATGGTCATCTTCTTATTGCCAGCGATGCTTACCGTTGGAATCTCCAATTCCACCACATCGATACGAATCTCTTCCTCGTCAGAGCCATATTCCGTAGTGACTTTCAAAGTGACGTAATACTCACCCACTTCCTCTCGAGAGAAGGACAATGACGGTGAAGTCTCAATAACTTCACCATCTATCGTCCATAAAAATGTCGCATTCTCAGCATGCTCGTAAGTCGGACTAATGATTATCTCACGACCGTATTTCACAGTATAAATACCGGTTTCACTGTCGAGGATAATTTTCGGAGCAAAGAACTCATCGTCGATATTACAAGCTGTTAGTGCCACACAAGATATGAGTATCAATAATTTTTCAAAAATTCTTTTCATCTTGATTATTTGAAGACTGTTTCACCTTGGAATTGAACAGCGACATCGTCGTAAGCGAAGTATGCAGGTTGTGAGAAACCATATCCGTTGTCGTTGGTACCAGCCATGTTAAACTCTACTCTCCATACTTTACCGAGTGATGTCAAGTCCCATTTAGTCCATTCTGTAACGATGCCATCTGGACCATCAACGAGATAGAATATTGATTCTGAAACTTGTTCGTCGTTAGCGTTAAAGCCTTTAGCTATAATCCAAGTTTTATCGTTTGCGCCGATAGGATCGGTCAAGCCGTTACCATTGATATAACAGTTTAAAGCATAAGTAGAATTATTCACATAAATGTGGTCGATAACACGTTCTTCACCATCGCCAAACATAAATGAAGGAAGCTCTTCTGTGAAGTTGTAGCCAGAATCATCGGCATAACCGAAATGCATGCAGAAGTTAGCAGAGCCATTATGACCGCCTGCGCCTTCTTCACCATAGACGGTAAGCTGACTATTATAATCGCCGTATGTCTCATAATCGGTATTAGCGTAATTTGATACAGCATGACCGCCGCCCCAGTAAGCGTATGAGTTATAGTTGTAAGGGAATGCGTGAAGAAGCTCAGTATTGTTTTCATCATACCAATAATAAGGTTCGCTGCCGCTCATGTCGTAAATAAGATTACTCATATATTGATCTTCAGCGATGAGGTCGCTCCAGGTGCTGATATATGCGCCGCAGTAGCTCAATTCGTATGGAGAGAATTTAGCGTCAGCATCTTCAAATGTCAAAGTTCTGAGATCCATCTCTTGAATCCACTCGCCAGCCATGACATTGACTTTCACGATTGCCATCTTGCCAGATTCAGAAACGATAGTGATAGCGATAGTTCCTTCTTTATCGAAGTGACATAATTCCTTTGCAGGAGCTGTAATTGCGAGAGTGTTATCTGCATAATCCGCACGCCATCCTTCAGGAGCATTGATGATATACTCAGCGACATTTTCTGTTTCAACTGTATATTCGACAGTCTTACCATATTCTATCTGTGCGATTTGCGGAGCGTTTACGATGATAAACATTGGAGCCGAACCATCGTAACGAGCGAGTTTCAATTCCGTTCCGTCAGCGAGTGTAAGTATCACATAGTCTTTGTTTGATGTATCGACAGACTCGAAGAGAGAACCGTCACCAACGATTTCTATTGTACCGTTTTCTCCATCTTTACCTTCAGCGATGACGCCTGTAGGTTCCCAAGTGTTGCCTCCATCGACAGATATTTCCCATTCTTTAGTGTCTGGATTGATACGCACTTGAGGCGCAATAGCATCTTGTCCGTTCAAGCCGTTTTGTCCGTTTTGACCATTCGTGCCATTCTGACCGTCGACACCGTCTTTGCCGTTAGCGCGCACTCTCTCACCATCTACGATGAGCCATTCACCGTCAAGAGTCCAGTAATAGTTGCCGTCGGTGTCTTGTCTGATAGAAATGACAGGAGCATTAGAACCGTCTTTTCCGTTAGAAATCACTGCACTCGTGCCATCAGAGAATTGAATGGTGTAACCATCAGATGTCTTAATCACATCAGTTACAAAGACATTATTCTGAATTGCATTGACGATATTTTGCAAAGCAACGATGTCGTTATTTGTTTTTTTAGCGATTTCCTCGAGCGCAGTTACGCGTTCATCCAATTCTTCAAGTTGATTTTTAATTTTTCTGTTGCAATTAGTCATTGATATGCAGACCAAGGCAACCATCAGAAGAGTAAATACTTTTTTCATGACTTTAGATTTAAGTTTATAAATGATATTGCTTAGATTCATATTTGATTATAGCATCAGCAATAACGCTCTTTACATTTTCGATGGAGAGCTCGTTGATGTATATTATTTCGTTAGCAAGTATGTTCAGCTGATAATATTTACTCGTTGACGGCATTTTCTTAAGAGAACCGACGAATTTTGAGATTGGGATACGCTTGGAGTTAGTAGGATTGGATTTATCGATAATTGTAATCCAAGCGAAATTAATAGGACAGGCTTCAAGCATGCCATATATAGGATTTGCTTGAGCACGCAGGATTTTGAAGAATTTCCACAAATTTCTCTTGAGGATACGATTACTATTCTCCTGACTGTGGCTATAATTCTGGATTGCATCCATTGTCATAAGGGTTATATCACGATTAACGAATACGACTTTAACTGCGTAACTATAAGCGACGAAGACACGACATTAGCATATACGCAAGCGTATGCTGAACGACGTTAACGTTGGCTAATAATGTTAGCAATTAAAAAATCAGTTGATAACGACCCGTATTCCAGCAGGTTGATATCCATTGAATCATAAGGCAGGTCTTCTGACTTGTCCAATTTGCCGCGCCTTCCCGAATTTAATCAGTGGCAAAGAATGCGGCAAACAAACTCATAAAGAGTTGGACTTACAGCAACTGGAATTGTTCCGGATTCACACCGGATTCCCTTTTCACTCTTCGTAACGCATAGTTCGTAAGAGCTCCTTATGCGAGGGCAAAAGTAATAAAAGTTTAAAGACAAATGACAAAGGGCTAAAGTTTTTTTTTTACTAAGGCTATTGGCTTTTTTAAGTCAACAGACTTCGGACAACAGTCAACAGGGTATGCATTGTTAAAACTTTGCGTTTCTCTGCGTCTCTGTGAGAGAGTGTCACCCTCTAATCTTGACAACGACCTTCGTCATCGGAATCTTACGCGTCGCTTTCTCCATCGCCATCTCTACTAGTTTTATCAATCCTGAACAACACGGAACTTCCATAATGGCAACCGTCAACGACCTTATCCCTGCATTGTCAATCATCTGAATGAGCTTGTTGACATAAAACTCTTTGTTGACATCTAACTTAGGACATGCTATCGCTAACTTCTTGCCTCTTAACAATTCCGAATATATCTTAGGATTGGCGTACGCCACACAGTCGGCTGCCAACAACACATCAGCATCGTTGAAAGTTCCCGACAAAGGGTTGATGAGATGCAACTGCACTGGCCAGTTTATCGTGACCGACAAATCTGACGGCTGCGACATCGAAAGCTGTATTCCTGTCATCACTTTAGGTTCAGACTTCAACTCTGGAACTTCGATTCCATTTTCTTTAAGATATTGTATTCCTTGCTGAAGAAGATTCATCTCACCATGATTCTTAAGATGCTGCAGATGCGCCTGCAACACCTTCTCCCCTTTTGGAATTATCCTTTTTATCACAGCAATCTCATCGTAAGCCTCCACCTCTTTCTCTTCGATAGAAATGGCTTTCATCGGACAATCTCCTATGCAGGCACCGAGTCCGTCGCAATATAACTCACTGATAAGACGCGCCTTGCCGTCAATAATCTGCAAGGCTCCTTCATGGCATCCTTTGGCACATATTCCGCAGCCGTTACATAGTTCTTCTTCTATTTTTATAATGTTTCTCTTTACTTTCATAGCTTATATTTTTTCAAAAAAAATCCGAGAAAGAAAACACTTCCCCGGATTATAATATTAATTGTTAATTAACTCTCTGTCTTGTAGTCTCGTTGTCTTG
>JAZRNQ010000045.1:0-5248 GCA_045648285.1 Bacteroidales bacterium
GTGGAAAGCGAAGTGACGACTTCATATCAGCAGATGAAAGGCTTTGCAAAACAATATCTTCTCGGACAGAAGAAAGTGGAGGCAGCACAACTCGCATACGACGGCATCGCTGCCAAGTTCGAGAAAGGACTCGTCACCGCAATAGATTTACAGACAGCCTCAACGACGTTATTACAAGCTAAATCAGACTGCTTGCGCTCGAAGTTGCAATACATCATAGAATATAAAATGGTGGAATATTATAATGGAGGTGACCTGGTCAACGGACAACAGACAACGGACAACAGACCATGAGTAAATAATAAAGATAGTGGACAAGACTGTTGACGGTAGACTGTAGACAGTTGACAAAAAATATTGATAAAAATAAATTACTGATTTAAAGACTATGTGGACAAAGACTGTTGTCTGTTGACCGTAGTCTGTTGACTAAATAAAAAAAGTATGGATATCAAATTAGAAAAGAAAAAAGGATTGAAGGCATTGTTTCAGAAGAAGAACGTGCCGTATTTTGGTGCAGCGGCATTGGTGGTATTTGTAGTGTGGCTTGCTGTGCGTGACAACAAGAGTACGCTGAGAGTCAATGCGGCTACTATGACGGTGGCTGCCGTGGAGCGAGGAGAGTTCAATGACTATGTGCGCCTTACGGGAACGGTGCAGCCTATCACCACGGTGCAGCTCACGCCCTTGGAGTCGGGAGTGGTAGAGCGTATCGTCCATGAAGAAGGCAGCAAGGTGAAACGCGGCGACGTCATATTGGAGATGTCGAACAACTCCCTCTCGATGCAGATATTGCAGTCGGAGGCCGACCTCGCCGAGAAACAGAATATCTTGCGTAACACGCTCATCTCTATGGAACAGGAGCGTCTCTCTTTACGCCAGGAGAAGCTGCAGCTCGACTTGGAGGTTAGCCGTCTGAGAAGAACATACGAACAAAACAAGGAGCTTTATGAAAACGACCTCATCGCTAAGGAAGAATATCTTCAGTCGGAGGAGAATTATCAGCTCGCTGTGAATAAACGTACTCTTATCCTGGAACGTCAGGTGCAGGATTCTTTATATCGTAGCTCTCAGGTGCAACAGATGGAAGAGAGTCTGAAGTCGATGGAGCTTAATATGAAACTCATACGCGAACGTGTCGATAACCTCAAAGTCAAGGCTCCTATCGACGGAGAAGTAGGCATGTTAGACGCTGTACTCGGACAGTCGCTATCGCAAGGAATGAACATCGGACAAATCAATGACTTGTCTGCTTATAAGGTGCAAGCTCAGATAGACGAACATTATATTGACAGAGTGACGACAGGATTGACAGCATCGTTTGAACGTCAGGATAATAAGTTCGAGATGACGCTGAGGAAGGTATATCCGGAAGTGCGTAACGGACAGTTTAAAGCCGACTTCCGTTTCAGTGATGAGTTGCCCGAAAACATACGCAGAGGTCAGACATATTACTTAAATCTGCAACTTGGACAGCCTACCGAAGCAGCGATAATACCAAGAGGCTCGTTCTTCCAGAAGACAGGCGGCAGATGGATTTACGTCGTGGACGAGAGCGGCGAGAAAGCCTACAAACGCGAGATACGCATCGGACGCCAGAACCCTCAATATTACGAAGTGCTTGAAGGCCTCAATCCAGGAGAGAAAGTGATAACATCATCGTACGACAATTACGGAGATAATGAAGTGCTGGTGATAAATTAGGAACTGAGGAACTGAGGAATTGAGGAACTGAGGAATTGAGGAACTGAGGAATTAGGATTTGTTTGGTCGCTGAGCCTGTCGAAGCGACAATGTTGCCTTCGACAAGCTCAGGCACCGTAAATTGAAAACGGAAAATTGAAGATTAAATAAAATTTATAAATTGCAGTGAGCAATGAGCAGTGAGCAGTGGGCAAATCCATAGCTCGTAGCTCAAGGCTCAAAGCTCAAAAATAAAAAAAGGTATGTACATCAAAAATTTCATCACATTATTACGCAGATATACCACATCATCATTGTTGAATGTCTTAGGCATGGCGATAGCCTTCGCTTCGGTATATCTTATTTCCGTTCAGGTGAAACACGACCTTTCTTACGATAAGGTGATTCCTAATTCTGAAAATATCTACAGATTAGAATCACCTAATTGGTACGAAGAAGGGAAGTGGTCATATAATTGGAACAGACAGTGGCCAGACGAGATGTGTGCTGACGTCCCGGAGATAGAAGCTTCTGGTTCAATCTGGATATATGCTTCTGGTGCAGTCGATTTTTCAATAAAGCGTAATCAGACTATTGATAATCTGAAAATAGTGCTGTCCTCGGCTGAACCAGAAGGTCTTGAGGTATTTCCTTTTGAATTTGTTGAAGGTGGATTGGAAGATTTTAGAGCCGCTAAAGGGATAATTATTTCAGAAGAAGTGGCCAAGAAATATGACCTTAAAGTTGGTGACTTCCTAGCAGTCGGTCGTGGTTTAGAGAGCGGATATGGAATTAACATAGTCGGTATCTTCAAGAACTTCCCAGAACCGAGCAACATATCTGTATGTGAAGGTTGGATTAATATGGGATCTCAGCAGAATGCTCAGATAAATAATTTTAACGATCCTTATTATGTGAGATTGAATGAAGATGCATCACATTTAGAAGTGGAAAATAAGATGAATGCCAATATGATAGAAGCCTGGAAAAAAGAAGGTAAATCAGAAGAGGAATTAGAACATCTCGTAAAAAGATATACGGTCCGACTTAATCCTTTATCGAAAATTTATTTCGATGAACTATCTTATTCCGAAGGTATGAAAGGAAATCGTTCTACTACATATAGTTTGATAGCGATAGCGGTTCTTATCCTCGTCATATCATTCATCAACTTCATCAATTTCTTCTTCGCTTTGATACCGACACGCATAAAAGCGATAAATACTTATAAGGTGTTTGGAGCTCCGACGTCAAAGTTGCGTGTCAACATTGTCTTTGAAACATTAGGCATTGTATTCCTATCTGTCGTAGTTGCGATGATGATTGTAGTCGTCACAGCCAACACGTCTTTGTCGGAATACATTTCTACATCCGTTTCATTAAGAGAGAATTGGGATTTAGCTCTTTCTGTGATGATATTCCTTATGCTATTCGCTTTGCTGGTGGGTTTATATCCTGCCTTTTATATCACTAAATTCAATCCTGCCATGGTGTTTAAAGGCTCGTTCCATGCAACAAGGTCTGGAAAAGCATTGCGTTATTCTTTGGTAGGAATCCAATATGTTATTTCCATCTCATTGATAATATGTTCTTTGTTTATTCATAAACAACATAAATACATGCTTAATCATGAGATGGGATTTGATAAAGAACAACTTTATGGCATCTTAGTTCCTAATGCAGTCTTGTTTACTGATGATTTTTCATATAACGATATGGATTATGCAGGTCGTGATGCTTTTACCGATAGGTTGAAACAAAATCCTCAAATCGTTGATGTCGCTTACGGAAACTCCTGTATTGTTGGCGGAGGAGGAATGGGCTGGGGCCGTGATTATAAAGATAAGGAGATAAGTTTTAGCGTATTGACAGTATCATGGAACTATTTGCAGATGATGGGGATAGATATTGTAGAAGGTCGAGACTTTATGCCTTCTGACGAACATTCCGAAACAGGAGCGCTTATCTTCAACAGAAAGGCGGCTGAGCAATTTGGCATCGAAGTGGGGACAAAGATACATGCACACATATCAGAAACAACTCTCACTCCAATCGTCGGTATCTGCGAAAACTTCAATACTAAATCTTTGCAATATGAGATACTGCCTTGTGCCATTTTGATTTACGGATCATACGGATGGAGTTTTCCTAGTTATGCACAGATAAGAGCTGCTGCTGGCACTGATTACAAGGAACTTAACAAATATGTAAGAAGTGTTATTGAAGAGTTCGCACCTAATACAAATCCAGAGTCTTACGAATTGATGTTCATCGATGATGCGATTGCTTTTCAATATGAGATGGAGAAGAAGTTGTCAACACTCGTAACTATATTTACTTTTCTTTTGATATTAATCTCTATCATCGGAGTATTCGGTTTGGTGTTGTTCGAGACTCAGTACAAACGTCATGAGATAGGAATACGTCGCGTTCACGGGGCATCGTCGGTTGGCATCATCAAGATGTTTAACAGGAAGTATCTCTATATAGTTGCAATCTGTTCAGTCATAGCAATCCCGATAAGTTATTACATCATCGACAGATGGATGCAGCAGTTCGCCTATCGCACCGAGATGTCCGTCTGGGTTTATGTCGTTGCAGTCCTGACGATAACGATAATAACCATCGTGACAGTCTCGCTCCGCTCATGGAAAGCAGCAAACGAAAATCCAGTGGATGCGATTTAATTAGGAGATGGAAGATTCTGTCTTAAACCAAAATGCTTCTAATATAGCTATCTACAGCATACAGCGTGATGTTTTCCATCCATTCTTGGTCAATGTATGGTTTTAAAGAAAAACGTACTGCTTTAAAGTTTTTGTCTTTAAAATCCTCATTTACAAATAACGATAATGATTTGCTTTTAACATTGACAGATGCTTTCACTTCTATGGGAATGACTTTTTCCTCAGTCTGGAGGAGAAAGTCTATTTCCATTGTGGAATTGTCCTTAGAGTAATAGAAGATAGAAATATTGTTCGTTGCCTTCAAATGCTGAAGTACGAAGTTCTCTGTAAATGCACCTTTAAATTCAACAAAGGCATTATCGTTAAGCAACATGGTGTTAGTTCCAATAAATTTTGATAAATAGTTCTTTCCATCTGATAAATGTTTTTCTACAAAAATACATTTTTTTTGTGTAATAATTGTATAAAAACAACATTTTTTTTGTGTTATTTGTTTGAAATAACAATAAGATGTTTTTCGTTACCAATAATCAATGTAAAATAAAGTTAAAGTTATATTAAGGGGACTACTATAAATTCCCCGTTTGAGTAATTTTTAATAGTAACAATTAAAACTTTTGCATGCTTTATTTTTTTTCTTGGAATATTTTCGTCTTTCTTTCAATCACATAGCTCGCTATGCTCTTTCAAGAAAAACAAAAATCTTCTCAAAGAAAAATTCATAAATCATTTGCAAAGCAATTTATAGAAATCCCCTTTACACAAAATGTCTATTTGTTTTACATCAACTGTCTATTATTTTTACACTGATATTAAAGATGGAATTTTAAATGCTTGATAACTAATAATATCAAATTATGGTATATATTTGGCATGAC
>JAZRNQ010000046.1:0-2515 GCA_045648285.1 Bacteroidales bacterium
GTGACATTAGCACAGAAGATTGAAAGCTGCTATGAGAAGTACGACGGTTTCGTTGTGTTACACGGTTCCGACTCCATGGCATACATAGCAACAGCATTGAGTTTTATGTTAGAAAACCACAACAAGCCAGTAGTCTTCACCGGTTCACAGTTGCCAATGGGCATGGTAAGAAGCGATGGCAGAGAAAATATCATCGCTGCCATCGAGATTGCAGCTGCTAAAGACGAAGACACTGCCAAAGTGCCAGAGGTAACGATTTTCTTCGAAAACCAATTATTAAGAGGTAACAGAACAACAAAGCATAATGCCGAACACTTCAACGCTTTCGTATCTGGCAACTATCCATCGTTAGCAGATGTAGGAGTGCGTATTAAATATAATAAGGAGTATATCGCAAAACCAAGCTTCAAAAAATTGAAGCTACATACAAAGCTAAACAACAATGTAGCCATCTTGAAGTTGTTCCCTGGCATCACAAAAGAACTCGTCCACCACATATTGAATACACCTAATTTAAAAGGAGTCATCATTGAGACATACGGTTCTGGCAACGCACCAACAGCAAGCTGGTTTATCGAAGAATTGAAAGATGCCATCGACAGAGGACTTATCATCTACAACGTAACACAATGTAAGTCAGGCTCAGTAGAGATGGGACGATACGAGACAAGTTTAGACTTGAACAGAATTGGCGTTATCAGCGGACACGACATCACGACAGAATCAGCTATAGCTAAGTTAATGTATCTCTTAGGAGAAGGATATACCATAGAAAAGATTAAAGAACTTTTACAGATACCTATCAGAGGAGAGATTACTTTATAGAGATTCTGAGTTGCAGAGTTGAGAGTCAAAGTTCAGAGTTCAAAGTTCAAGGTTCAAAAAAATAAACATTGTTTAAAATTTATTTCAATATTTAAAGAAAAAATGTGTAACTTTGGCGAGTCTTTTATGGACTTTGAGAAAGGAGAGATGTCCGAGTGGTTTAAGGAGCACGCCTGGAAAGTGTGTATACTCCAAAAGGGTATCGCGGGTTCGAATCCCGCTCTCTCCGCAAAGCTAGAAATGAATTAAATTAAGTTAAATTTAAATAGTAAAAATCACAAAATTCAAAAGTAGTAATCAACATTTTTAATCATGAAAAAATTAATTGCTTTACTTACAATTGCTGGTTTTATGACATTCGGTATCAGCAATTCAGTTCTTGCACAACAAGAAGAAAACGTACCACAAACAGAGCAAGTAGCTGCTGAAGCTACAGAACAAGTTGCAGAAGAAGCTGCACCAGTTGAAGAAGTTGTTGAAACAGCAACTATTGAAGAAGTAGAAGAAGAACCAACATTCCACGAAGTTCTTAAGAAACAATACATCGACGGTGGTTGGGGTTTCATGACACTCGTTCTCGTCTGTTTAATCCTCGGTTTAGCTCTTTCAATTGAAAGAATTATTTACTTAACATTAAGCACATCAAACACTAAGAAATTAGTTGCTGACTTAGAAGCAGCTTTGAACAATGGTGGTATTGAAAAAGCTAAGGAACTCTGCCGTAACACACGCGGTCCTGTTGCAAGTATCTTCTACCAAGGTTTAATGCGTTTCAACGATGGTCTTGATGAAGTAGAAAAAGCTATGATTTCTTACGGTTCAGTTATGAACGGTAACCTTTCAAGCGGCACAAGCTGGATTACATTATGTATCGCTTTAGGTCCTAACTTAGGTTTCTTCGGTACAGTTATCGGTATGGTTCAAGCTTTCGACGCTATCGCTGCAGCTGGTGACATCAGCCCTACAATCGTTGCTTCAGGTATGAAAGTTGCTTTGTTGACAACAGTTTTCGGTTTGATTACAGCTATGGTTCTCCAAGTTGCTTATAACTTCATCCTCAACAAGATTGAAGGTATCTTAAACGACATGGAAGACAGCACAATCACTTTCATGGATGTCTTAAACGATTATTCAAAGAAAAACTAATTTTCGTTAACATCAAAAACAGTTAACAATGGAAGATAAATTATTAAAAATATGTAAATACGGGCTTTGGGGTCTTATGGGCTTGATAGTCGTAATCCTTGCAATATGCGTATTCAAGGGTGAGGCTAGCGCTGACCTCCAAATGTATATGACATATGCACTCGTCATATTACTCGTTTTAGCTATTCTCTTCTCTCCTATCTATGGAGTTATTGTTAATCCTGGCAGCGTCAAAAAAATCGCTATAGCTATAGGCGCATTCGCAGTTGTAGCTTTAATCGCTTATATCGCATCACCAGGTGCAACTTTAAGTCAAGAATATTTAGAATCAATGAATGTTACAGCAAGCGCAGAAGCAGTATGCGACTTCTTGATGATGTTCTTATACATCGTTCTTGGTGGCACATTCGTAGCAGCAATAGGCTCAGCAGTTTATAAACTCTTTAACTAATTAAGAATATGGCTAGACAAAAAAAGAAAGTACCGGATCTCAATGCAGGTTCAATGGCCGATATCTCTTTTTTGCTGTTGGTATTCTTCCTAG
>JAZRNQ010000047.1:0-8645 GCA_045648285.1 Bacteroidales bacterium
TTCTTGTCGAAACGTTCAAATTCAGCTGTTATTTCAGGAGTAGCGACTTGTGTGAATTCGCCGATTACATTTTGCTGATACAATTTGTCTTCTTTAACTTCTCTTGCTGTGAAAGGACGTAATCTTATTGTATATTCGTAATTGTCATTATTGATGAGATATTTACGAAGTGCGCCTGGACCACATGTCGCTGTTCCAAGAGGAGCTTGTTTGTAGTCAACATTAACAGTCCAATAATCAGCTTGTTCCATCTGGTTTATTCTTTCTGCGACAGAAAGGTTGGCGTCAGAATATTGATAGATGCTGAAGTTGAAATGTTCGTCACTTGTGAAGAACATACCGTTGCCTTCAGCATTTGTCACTGCAAACCAACGAGTGTCGCTGTGGTTTCCGTTATCTTGTGGCTCTTCATGTAATTCGAAGAAATCCTTAGCATCTCTCTCATATAATCTAATCTTGCCAGAAGAGTTTCTGTCAGGATAGTTTTCTGTGTCCTTGCCGAAAAATCTCACCTTATTATATTGTAATGGCATGAGAAGCTGTGTACCAATCTTAGGGAATGTAGTGACGACTTGGTTAGGTTGAATGTTATTTGAAATGACAACATCGCCATATCCGTTTATTTCATAAATCTGTTCTGTTGACAAAATAGTTTCGCCTTTGTCATTGTTGAAATCAAGCATCACTGTCACGACAGCTTTAGAAGCATTGACTTTATCAGCTTTTATGTTTGTTGGAACAATTGTCAATTCGTTCAAGTTTGCGTTCAACCATTTTGGAAGAGCATTATGATCGACGTCGTCGTTAAGCGTTGGAGCACGCCAGAAATTAGGTTTGATTTCACCTGCCAACAATTCATCACCTTTGTAAACGAATGAAGTTGGAAGACCTTTATCAATAATGAAAGTAAAGTCTTTGTTAGAAACTGTAACTTTTAAATTTTTTAAATTTGAATTATCAACATCTGGAGTAACGACTAAATCCACTGCAGGAATGTTTTTCAATGGGATGCCTTGTGAAGAAACCATATCTAATTTAAACACTTCGTAAGCAATCTCTGTTCCTGGTTCGAGAAGTGCATGAGAATCTTTTTCTCTGAAAGAAAATTCAATGAAACATTCTTCTTTAGGTTTCAAGCTTGTCTTTGGAATAGAGATAGGCATATTAACTGATGATTGTGGAGCTACATTCAATGTCAGTCTGTTAGTTTCGATAACTTTATCGTTTGTGTAAACTGTATATGTTACCTCGAATTCTTTAAGATTTCTGAAGAAGAAATTGTTTTTAAATTCGAAGATACCTTTGCTCATATCGACAGGAACAACGCTTATGTTTTGGTAAATCTTCTTTACTTCTTGCAAATGGTGATGAGGAATTCTGTCGCTCGTCACGAGGCCATTACAGCAGAAGCTGTCGTCGTTGCCGATACCTTCGAGTTCACCGAGGTCACCGCCAGCAGCATACCATTTCACACCTTTTTCTTTATCTGTCATAACGATAGATTGGTCGCACCAGTCCCAGATACAACCGCCTTGCAACTGATCATATTTGTTAATGATGTCCCAGTAATCCTGCATACCGCCGCAGCTGTTACCCATAGCGTGGAGATATTCAACCATGATGAATGGACGGTTAAGAGTGTCGAGGTTTTCTGTTGCGAATCTCTCCAAATATTTCTGGCTTGAATACATTATGCCGATGATGTCGTTGTTATGGTCATACAAAGAACGTTCGTTGATGACAGGACGAGTGTTGTCAATAGATTTAACCATATCGTAAGCTTCATACATACAAACGCCGTTGCCACATTCATTACCGAGAGACCATATAACGATTGATGGATGATTCTTGTCTCTTCCAACCATATTGTTACATCTATATTTGAAAGCACCAACCCAGCGTTCGTCTTTAGCAAGACTTTCTTTCTCATAACCTTGAGCATGAGATTCGTTGTTAGCCTCGTCAATTACATACAAACCATACTTATCGCATAATTCATACAAATAAATATCGACAGGATAATGAGAAGTACGAACAGTGTTGATATTATTCTGAAGCATCATACGAATATCTTTTTCCATCAGCTCACGAGTTACGGTCTGACCTGTAAAGCCGTCATGTTCGTGGCGGTTGACACCTTTAATCAAAACAGGTTTTCCATTAACTCTAAACTGTCCACCCTTTACTTCAGCTGTTCTGAATCCAATCTTAGAGCCAACGACTTCAATGACTTTTCCCTTCTTATCTTTCAAACGTATTGTCATGTCATAGAGATTAGGTTTCTCTGCAGACCATGGTTCAACACGTTCCATGATTTCATTGAAATGCACTGTTGACAAACCTTCTTGTTTTTCATTCTGAACAAGTTCTTTTTTCTTTATTGTCTTTGTGAACAACTCATTAACTTCACGTTTTGCGCCTTCTTGACTTTTTATTTCAACTTCAATATTTAATTTTGAAGGAACTTTAGCGTAATTGATATCGATATTAATATCGAATGTACCTTTTGTATATGTTCTGTCGAGACCAGCCTTTACGAAGAAATCGTAAACGTTAGTTTTAGGTTTTGAATAGATGAAAACATCACGAGTGATACCACTCATTCTCCAATAGTCTTGACATTCAAGGTAAGAACCGTCTGAGAAACGGTAAGCCTCCACTGCCAATCTGTTGACACCTTCTTTAAGATATGGAGTGATGTCGAATTCTGCTGGAGTCTTTGAGTCTTCAGAATAACCGACGAACTGACCATTAATCCATAGATACATTGCAGATTTCACTGCGCCGAAGTTGATGTAAACATTTCTGCCATTCCAAGTTTCTGGAACATTAAAATCGTGGACATAACAACCAACAGGGTTATATTCCGTTGGAGCATAAGGCTGATTTGATGGGAATTCGTTTGTTTGGTTAACGTAAACAGGAACTCCGTAGCCGTTCATTTCCCAGTTACCAGGAACAGGAATGCTGCCCCATGAAGTCACGTCGTAACCTTCAGCGTAAAAACCTTGAGGTTTGTCGGCAGGTTTCTCAACCCAGTTAAATTTCCAAGTGCCGTTGATACATTGATAGTATGGCGACTCTCTGTATTCAAGATTATTAATTCCGTTCTCATCTTGATAAGGAATGACATTAGTACGAGGTGGCACTTTATTGACTGCGTACACACTCACGTCATTCCACCAATCTGCAATTTCCTGAGCCTTGACATTCATCACTAATGCCATGACAACAAACAAAATAATCGATTTAGTCTTCATGAAATATTTAATTTTAATTTATATTTTACCCAAATTACGCAATGTAAAAAAACATTGCGAAGATAATATTTTTCGTTGAATTTGGAAATTAATTATTTGTATAAATACAGCGTTTGAAGCCATATATTTTTGAATAAAATTATTATCTTTGCGCTTCAAGTAATTTTATTATGAAAAGATTTTTAAAACTATTTTTAATAGTCATTGTTTCAGTAATGGCATTTTCTTCATGCGAAAAAGGTTGTATCTGCAGAAACCTCGACACTGGCGCAGCTGAAGAGTTATATGGTGTATATTCAAAGAAAGAATGTGAAAGCTACACAGAATATTACAAGACCATATACAAATTAGATAACGTAGACTGCACATTTGAAATAAGAAAATAATATGAACAAGGAAGAAGCAAAAGTCAGAATCGACGAGTTAAGCAAAATTATTGAAAGTCATAACTACAATTATTACATCTTGGCACAGCCAACGATAAGCGACTTTGATTTTGACATGCTTCTCAATGAGCTTATCAGTCTCGAGCAACAATATCCAGAATTCATCACTGCCGACTCTCCTACCCAACGCGTCGGCGGCGACATCACCAAGGAGTTTCAGACAGTGAAACATCGTTATCCGATGCTTTCATTATCCAACTCATATAATATTGAAGAAGTCAAAGAATTCATCACTCGCATAAAGAAAACCATTGAAGAAGATGTTGAATTCGTATGCGAATTGAAATTCGACGGCATCTCCATCAGTCTCACCTACGAAAACGGAATATTCGTCAAGGCTGTCACCCGTGGCGACGGAACACAAGGTGACGACGTCACTACAAACGTAAAGACTATTCGCACGATACCGTTACGACTCAAAGGCGACTATCCAGATTTCTTCGAGATGCGTGGCGAGATAATAATGCCTCATAGCAGCTTCAATGCCATCAATGCAGAACGTGAAGACCTAGGTCAGCAGCCTTTTGCCAACCCAAGAAATGCTGCTGCAGGAACGATAAAGCTACAAGACTCCAAAGAAGTAGCGAAACGTAAACTCGACCAATACTGCTACTTCATGATGATGGACGACGACAAGATGATTTTCAAAAATCATTACGAAAGCCTTATGGCTGCACGTCATTGGGGATTCAACGTGTCCAACTTCATGGCATTATGCAAAAACGTCGATGACATTGAAGACTTCATCAACTATTGGGACGAGAAAAGAAAAGAACTTCCATTCGATATCGACGGCATCGTGATAAAAGTCAACGACTTCAAACAAAGAGAGATTTTAGGTTTCACAGCGAAGTCACCACGCTGGGCTATAGCATATAAATTCAAGGCTGAAGAAGCACACACACAATTATTGAGCATCGACTTTCAAGTAGGACGTCACGGCACGATAACGCCAGTCGCCAACCTTGCCCCTGTCCAGTTGGCTGGTACGATAGTCAAAAGAGCGACACTTCATAACGCCGATTTCATCGAACAGCTCGACCTTCATTATGAGGATTTCGTCAGCGTGGAGAAAGGCGGCGAGATAATTCCAAAGATAACAGCTGTTGATTTAAGCAAAAGAAAAGAAGAAAGTCAGAAAGTCGCGTTCATCACACGCTGTCCTGAATGCGGAACAGAACTCGTTAACATTGAAGGCGAAACCGCATGGTATTGTCCAAACACTTTAGGCTGTCCGCCTCAGATAAAAGGACGCATAGAGCATTTCATCAGCAGAAAAGCTATGAACATCGAAAGCCTCGGCGAAGGCAAGGTAGAAGTGCTTTTCGACAATAATCTAATCAAAGACTATTCTGATTTATATAAACTTACATACGACGATATCTTCGGTCTGGAAAAAGTTATCGTTGTTGACAATGAAAAAGAAAACACAGTCCGTAAGGTCAGTTTCAAGGAAAAGACCGCCAACAATATTTTAGAAGCCATCGAGAAATCGAAGTCGGTTCCTTTTGCCAGAGTGCTTTTTGCATTAGGAATAAAATATGTCGGCGAGACGACAGCGAAGCTTATCGCTAAAACGATGGGAAGTATCGATAACATCATCAAGGCTTCTGTTGAAGAATTGACCGAAATAGAAGAAGTCGGCGAAAAGATAGCCGTTTCGATAAAAGACTTCTTCTCTGACGAACGAAATATCAATATCATCAATAAGTTAAGAGAAGCAGGACTTCAGTTCGAGCAAGAAAAGAAAGCTACAAAAGACGAAGATTCATCAGGAATATTATCAGGCAAAAGCATTGTTGTGAGTGGAGTCTTCTCCACTATGAGTCGTGATGAGATTAAGGAACTCATTGAAAATCTTGGCGGAAAGAACGTATCTTCAATATCATCGAAGACCAGCTTCATCGTTGCAGGCGACAAGATGGGACCAGAGAAAAGGAAGAAATCAGAAGCTTTGGGCATTGAAATCAAGAGCGAAGCGGAGTTTCTTGAGATGATTAACGGACAACAGACTTTGTCCACAGAATCCACATCAGGAGTTCAAGGCGTTTTAGAATTTGAGTTTTAATGTTTCCACGGATATAGAAGCTCCACGGATCACGAGGACTTACACGGATTTTTTTTTGTCCACGAATTAACACGAATCTTACACAAATTATTAGTGCCGATTAGTGATGATTAGCGGACAGAGAAAATCATCCACGAATTCATACGAAATTACACAAACGTTTTTAGTGTTGTTTAGTGAAGTTTAGTGGATAAAAAACATCCACGAATTAACACGAATCAATCACGAAAGTTTTAGTACCGATTTGTGCAGTTTAGCGGACAGAGAAAAACATCCGCGAATTCTCACGAAATCACACGAAAGTTTTAATGTCGATTAGTGCAATTTAGCGGAAAAAGACATCCGCGAAATCACACGAAACCACACGAAATTTTAGTGTCGATTAGTGCAATTTAGCGGAAAAAGACATCCGCGAAATCTCACGAAATCTCACGAAAGTTTTAATGTCGATTAGTGCAATTTAGTGGACACTTTATCTTGTAGTCTTGTGGTCTTGTTGACTTGTAGTCTTAAAAAAAATCAATCGGATTCAAATAGAACATCTTCCTCCAGCCTTGTTTAGAGTCATCAATGCGCCAAGGATAAGGAATAATAGTGACAATTGCATAATGCAGATGCGCCGGAGTGTTGATAGCGTTTCCTGTATTACCGACAGTTCCAATCTCGGTATCTTGGTCGACAAAAGCAAAACGTTTGGTTTTGATTTCATCTAAATGAGCGTAATAATGGATTCTCCACTTAGGACCGAGCACAGTCACGAACTTACCGCTTTTGTTGCCTTCGGAAGTTGCAAGCACAATTCCTTTCGTTGAAGAATGAACGCTTGTCCCTTTCTTTGCAAAGACATCGACGCCTTTATGAACGACGGAACTCCCCCAGCCTCCATGCCAAAACGTATTATGGTTGTAGCTGTTGGAGTTCACTCCCACGACAGGCATCTTGAGGTTTTGAGGAATGAGGAGACCTATTATGATTATTGAAAGAATTGCAATAAGAATAATTTTAATCCATTTTTTCATAGTTACTTAGACTTTAATTATAAGCGTATAATAAAATTGGTTTATCAGATTGTTTCTTAATATCTTCAATATGCTTCATCATAGAATTTGAAACTGCGAAACATCAAATATTGGAAGGCACATCATTAGGAATGAACTGCTTTATTACAAAAACAGCAATAAACAAACAACATAAAATTAGCAAGAACTTTTTCATAATTAAACATTTAAAGGAATTTGATTTTTAAAAGATAACTATTGGAAGTTTAGCTAATCATTCCGCACTTCGTAGTGACAACCCATATTGAAGATATTTATAAGCTTCTATATTTTCCGGGTCAATAGCCAGAACCTTATTGGAATATTCAATAGTTTCATCAATGAAGTTATGTTCAGCGAACAATCTTATTGCCGCCAAATAATAATCAACGCTTTGTTGCTTATCTCCTGTCAATGAAAATATCCCACCAAGATTCACGTATGGACGAGCATAAAACGGACGCAGCTCAATTGTCTTTTTGTAGTTTATTATTGCTTTGTCATAATCCTTTTTGTAAGAATAGATATTACCTAATGTTTGATAGATGTAATGTATATCCGACATTGTGTCTAATTCTATTTCTTTTTCAAGCATAGTTATCGCCTTGTCATATTCGCCAATTCCAGCATAGCATTCAGCCTCAATAGGTAATATATCCAAATCAACACCAGTGTTTCTCAACGTGTCTAAATAAGACAATGCCAATTGCCATTCACCAGATTTATAAGACTCGAATAATTTTTCTTTCAAAAACATTTCTCTATCTTGTTTATTTGAAGAACATGAGACAAATAAAACAACTGTCAATAAAAAAAGTAACTTTTTCATAATGATATTTTAGTTTATGTTTAACTTTATTAATTTCACAAATATTTCTTAATTAACTTTTTAACGCCCCAATTTATAAAGAAGACAAGCAAGTACAAAACAATAAATATTATGATATTCACTACATAATATTCTGTCCAACCTTTGCTATAGCAAGGCAAATTCGTTGGTATATCAAGATGTTCACCTAATCTCCAAAGGTCGTTCTTGCAAAGTTGAAACGCAGCGTCGCAGCTGATTCTGCCATATCTGTTATATAACCATGAACCAAACCAAACGAACGGAACATTATAAACAACACTCATTATTAGCACCAGTAATCTAGGTTTAGAAAAACCTTGACTCATCTTCTTTGCAGCGACATAAACAACAGACAATGTTGATAACAACAGCACTGCATATTGCAAGTACAGATTGATATAAACACAAGCCTCAGTATATGTCCACCCAAACATCTTAGATAGCAATGTTATAAAAGCGCAGCATGCACCAAAGATTATTGTAATTATGTAGAAGAAAATGTTAGACACGAATTGTTTTTGAAATATAACTATTGAAGTTTGAATATATTGTTTGGAGATAAAATAAAAGCCAACTTACGGGGATGTAGGTTGGCTTGAATGATGTTATCTTATTATCTCTCTGGTCTGAACCAAACTCCCAGTGAGAGCACTCCTAACAACCAATGAATTTTAAAGCAGATAACATTACATGCGATGTTTATCAGTATAGCTATCATAATTTTCTTTATTTAATCATTAATTCAGCAATTATAAAATGCTATATCCACCTTTGCTAACTATTTTAGTTGATTTTTGCTTTAATTCTTCCATAAATCTAGGGAAAAGCATTTTACGACCATTTACATCTACATCAAGACAATTTATAGATTCATTGGTAAGTTTAGACACAACCATCATCATTGCTTGAACCTCTTGTTTCAATGCAATCGACAATCCAATTATATTTGGGGTAGATGTTTCATTTTCGATTTGTTCCAAACCA
>JAZRNQ010000048.1:0-7660 GCA_045648285.1 Bacteroidales bacterium
CCTAGTCCGAGATATTTCACATCTTGCCAGTAGATGCTGTTATGTTGCGAGCGGCAGCCTTCTTTTGCGAAGTTGGAAATCTCATAATGCTCGAAGCCGTTTTCTTTCGTTCTTTCGACTAAGATATTATAATGACGTATCGTTTCCTCTTCGCTAACTTCTTGTAACTCTTCTTTTTCAATCTTTTGCCCTAGAATTGTTTTCGGTTCCACCGTCAGGGCGTATGCCGAGAGATGCGATATTCCTGTAGAGAAGAAGATATCGAGGTTGTGGTTCCATTTCTCCTCCGTCAGCGTCGGCATGCCATAGATAAGGTCGAGGGTGATTCTGTCGAAGCCGACGCTACTCAAATCATCTAGCACCTGCAGCGCATGACGGGAATCGTGACGACGTCCGAGATAACGCAGGTCATCATCATTAAAACTCTGAATGCCAACACTCATTCTGTTGACACCCAAATGTTTTAACGCCAACATCTTATCTTTGTCGATAGTATCAGGATTTATTTCAAGAGTGATTTCTGGATTAGCGACGATGTTATAATTTTTATGCAGAAGCTCCAATATCTCATCCACATATCTCACTGGAAGCAAAGAAGGCGTTCCACCACCGAAATAAATTGTTTTCACGACATCGTCACCAAGATACGACTTACGTCCTATTATTTCTTTTTTCAAAGCTGACACATAATCATCGACTTTCTTTTCCGTCACAAGAGAAAAGAAATTACAATAAGCACATTTGCTCTTGCAAAAAGGGATATGAAGATAAATTCCAGACATGATGCAAAATTAAAATATTTCTGTATGTTTTTTCAAAAGAAAAAAAACTTATCTTCGTAAACTATTTCAACTCAACAGAACATGAATATATACAATAGATTATCAGACACTTCAAGAAAGAAATTTGTCGTCCTCATCGACCCTGACAAACCAAGTAACGAGCAGATTATCGATATCGTCAAGAAATCGGTTCAAGCTGACGTTGACTTTTTCTTTGTAGGAGGAAGTCTTCTCACCACCGACAGTCTTGACAATTGCATTAAACTTATCAAGGAACATTGTGACATTCCTGTTTTGATATTTCCAGGCAACTCATTACAGATAAGCAAGTGGTGTGATGGATTCCTATTATTGTCGCTCATCTCTGGACGTAATGCCGA
Organism: Bacteroidales bacterium; assembly: GCA_045648285.1. Lineage (GTDB taxonomy): Bacteria > Bacteroidota > Bacteroidia > Bacteroidales > F082 > Limimorpha. The sequence continues at coordinate 1,163 of JAZRNQ010000048.1, forward strand.
GATGCTGATAGGACGCCACGTGATAGCAGCTCCATACCTTAAACTTTACGGCAACGAAATCATCCCGACAGCTTATATGATTATCGACGGCGGCAAACAGACCTCCGTTTCATACATGAGTAATACCACACCAATACCTCACGACAAGGATGACATCGCGATGTGTACAGCCCTCGCCGGCGAGATGCTAGGACTGAAACTAGTGTACATGGACGCCGGCTCCGGAGCTATCAACCCTATCTCCGCTGAGATGATAAACAAAGTGAAACACACCATCGAAGTGCCTCTCATCGTAGGCGGCGGCATCAATACTCCTGAAAAGGCAGCTACCGCAGCTAAGGCCGGCGCTGACATAATAGTAGTCGGCAACGCCCTCGAGAAAAGCACAGACAGATTGTTGGAATTTGCTGAAGCGATTCACAATTCATAATTCATAATGCATAATTCATAATTGGGATTAATAACGAAATTAAATTATAAAACTATGAAAAAAACATTATTACTAATCGCATTGATTTCTGTAGCATTATCATCATTTGCTCAGGAAAAGAAAATGCTCACTCCTATGGATGCCGCTTATCAAAATCGTAGCATCTACCCTGTAGGCAAGAGCGTGAATTGGTTGACAGGCACAGACAAATATGTCTTCTCAGAAAACGGCAACCTTATGGTTCAGGATGTTAACGCTAAAAACGCTAAGACATTATTGACATTAGACCAAGTAAACTCTTACTTGAACGCCGCTGGCATGGACAGCATCACTCGTCTTCCAAACCTCACATGGCTCGACGCTGACAAAGCTTATTATTACAGCTTTAACAAAAACACCAATAAGGTCGACCTTAACATTCTTAACATAAAGACTAAAGAAATTAAAAAAGTCACAGAAGTTCCTGCTAACGCAGAAAACCACACAATAACAACTCCATCATTGAAAGTGGCTTACACCATCGACAACAACTTATTCTATGCTGACGGCGAGAAACAAGTACAAGTCACAGACAATGCTGAAAACGTCATCGCTGGACAATCTGTTCACCGTAACGAATTCGCTATCAACGGTGGTATCTTCTGGTCACCAGACGGCAACAAACTCGCTTATTATTCAATGGACGAAAGCATGGTCGCCGACTATCCATTAGTAGATATCACAACACGCGTGGCTGAAGCAAAACCTATCAAATACCCAATGGCAGGCATGACAAGCCACGAAGTCACATTGAAGATATACAACACAACAAACGGCGAAGAAACAGTCGTCAAGACAGAAGGTCCTGCTGATCAATATCTCACATCAATCACATGGAACAACGACAACGAAAAAATATACATCGGTGTCTTGAACCGTGAACAGAATCATCTTCAATTCAACGAATACAATGCTTTAAACGGCGAATATCTCCAAACTATCTTCGAAGATAAAGACGAACAATATGTTGAGCCTGTTGGCCCAGCTCATTTCTTGCCAAACAACAACAATGAATTCTTATGGCTCGCTCAACGTGATGGCTTCTATCATGTTTGGAAACATAACACCATCACAAAAGAAGCTAAACAAATCACCAAAGGCGATTTCGTCATCACCGCTTTCGAAGGCTTCGACAAAAACGGCAACATCTACTACACCTCAACAGAAGTAAGTCCTTTGGAACGTCATTATTACAAACAAAATCTTAAGACTGGCAAGAAAGTCAAAATTACCAAAGAACACGGAACTCACGGTGTCATGCCAAGTGCATCAGGAAAATATTTCATCGACTCTTATTCAAGCACTGATGTAGCAAGAAACATAGACATCATGGATGCTAACGGCAAACAAGTGAAACGTTTACACGAAGCCGCTGACCCATTAAAAGAATATAACATCGGTACAATTGAACTCGGCACTTTGGAAGCTGAAGACGGACAGACTCTCTACACACGTCTCATCAAACCTTATAACTTCGACGTGAACAAGAAATACCCTGTTGTCATCTACGTCTACGGCGGTCCTCACGCTCAGATGATTACCGACTCATGGACAGCAGGCGCTGGCATCTTCTTACATTATCTCTCACAAGAAGGCTTCATCGTCTTCACATTAGACAACAGAGGCTCAGCTGACCGCGGCGAAGCTTTCGAACAAGTGATACACCGTCAATGCGGACAAGCAGAAATGCGTGACCAAAAAGTCGGTATCGACTACCTTAAATCTCTTCCTTACGTTGACGCTGACCGCATCGGAACAGACGGATGGAGCTACGGCGGTTTCATGAGTACCAACATGAAAATCAACTATCCAGAAGACGTCAAGGTTTCAACAGCTGGCGGTCCTGTCATGGACTGGAAATATTACGAAGTGATGTACGGCGAACGTTACATGGACACTCCTGAAGAAAACCCAGAAGGCTACGAACTCACAAGCCTCGAAAACAAAGCCGAAAAACTCGAAGGCAAGTTAATGATAATCCACTGCACAACAGACCCTGTCGTTCTCTGGCAACACTCATTGGTGTTCGTTCAAAACTGCATCGAAAACGGCAAACAACTGGATTACTTCGTTTACCCTGGCCACGACCACAACGTATATGGTCCTGACAGAGCACATCTTATAACAAAGATTACTGAATATTTCAAAGCAAACTTATAATTAACGACAACGGACAACAGTCCTTATAAGGTTTATAGTCCGAAAACAACAAAGACGTCAATGACAAAAAAAATGTCATTGACGTTTTTTATTAACAAACCATCCATCTTTTTAAATGATTTTTTTATTTTTGTGGTTTCATCACAAAACATAAAATCATGGCAAAGATTCAAGACGATAATAAACTCTACACTTGCGTAAGACCGTTCATCGACCATCATCTGAAGAAGTCTTTCCGTCGTTATGAAGTCATCGGACAGGAAAACATTCCGCAGAATGCTGCATGTATATTCGGAGTTAATCACACCAACACTTTGATGGACGCTCTCGTTCCTCTCGCCATGAATAGCGAGAAGAAAGTCTTCATCGCAAGAGGCGATATCTTCAAGAAACCTCTCATCGCCAAGTTCATGCACTTCTGTCGCATCCTTCCTATCTACAGAATACGCGACGGTTTCAAAAGCGTTAAGGACAATAACTCAGAAATTATCGAGAAAGCAGCCGACGTAGTACACGACAATGTGAAGCTCTTCCTTTATCCAGAAGCGTCACACAGAACAAAGCACTCTCTACGCCAGTTAAGCAAAGGCATCTTCCATATCGCACTTAAAGCCAATGAAGAATTCGGTCACGAGAAACCAGTTTATATCGTACCAACAGGCATTGAATACGGCGACTATTTCCGCTATCGTTCAACAGCACTCATCAGCTTCGGAGAGCCTATCAACGTGACAGAATATGTCAACAATCATAAAGACGAGAACGATGCTGTCATCATCAATGGATTGCGTGAGCTATTGACAGAACGTATGTCAAAACTGATTTCTTTCATCCCTGATAACGAAGAAGACTATAACGCAATCTGGGAGATGACCAAGATGAAATCCAGCTTCAAATCCTATGAACCATTGGCACAACGTCTGGAACGTAATCAGAAGACGATAAAAGAAATCCTCGAATGGAAAGAGAGAGAACCAGAGAAGGCAAAAGAGACTTTCGAGAGAGTTGATAAATTCACTAAAAAACGTAAGAAAAAAGGCATTTCCATTTTCTCCGTCAACAAGAAAAACATAGGCGTCACTGTATTTTGGAAGACTTTAGTCGCTTTACTCGGAATTCCTGCCTACATCGCAACAGCAATATCAACAATGCCAATATGGCTTGTCACGATGATTTTGAAAAAAAGTTTCAAAGACAAGGCTTGGGGCAATACAATAAGCTTCGCTGCCGAGACAATATTACATCCATTGCTGATGATATTATGCATCGTCTTGGCGTTCTGCAACCTCTCTTGGGAACAAGCAACATTAACTAGCATCATCTATTACATATCATACGAATTCTTCGTTGATGCCACAGAATTCCTCAGAAGATGGCTTTCTGATGTTAAATGGTGCTTTAACAAGAAGCTAAGAAGAAAATTCATAATTCATAATTCATAATGCATAATGCATAATTAGATAGAATAAAAAAAGAGGCTTAAGCCTCTTTTTTGTTTAATTATGAATTATGAATTGTGAATTATGCATTAATTAAAACATTGGAAGCTGATAGATGAAGCCTAAAGAAACACGGTTTGTACTAAAATCAGCTTTGTTAGCTATTTCTTCATAAATATAATGACGTCCTACGTATGTCAAGAAGAAATGCAAGTTGCTTTCCATTGGGTAATATTCGATGCCTCCGAGATAACCTAATGATGTGCGATATTTGCCATTCTTTATGCCTGGATAATATCCAGGATCTGTCATATCTTTGATAGATGCTGTCTCATACATACCTTTAACAAAGACATTCCATTTGTCGGCAAAACGATAGTTCAACTTAGAAACCAATGACAAATAATTAGCTTCAAATACATTATGACCATGTACTTTACCAACTATTTCTGTCATGATACCGCTACGGTCGATGTCGTCGCTTGAATACATAAGGTCTATGTACATGTTGAACTTGCCAAATGTGAATTCATTACCTAATGCGAAGTAATATAAGTTTTTAGCACCAGATTGGCTATCACCTTGACTCATGATAGAAGCTGACCAGCGTGTCTTATAGATATCGCTGAAGTTACCATTCCAGTTTAAAGTATAAACCAAAGGAAGTTTTGAAGGAGTCGCAACGATAGCTTTACCATCAGGTATCCAATGTGACTGTTCTGGAGAGAATTTACCATACATACTTTCAAAAGGACCATTCAAACTATTCAAGACTTGGAAGTTGATTTGTTGACCTGGCATGAAATCATAACCGATGTTGATACCAGTCATGAAGTTGCTCATGTATTCAATCATGTCGCTGTATTCATAGATTTCGATTGGGTTAGCATCGAATTCGAAGCCGCCGTATGCAGCACATTGTTTACCTAAGAAGAGTGAGAACTTGTCGCTCAACTTAACACCGATGCCAGCGATGTCGATAGATGTTGGAAGATTGTCGATGTTACTGCCGCCGTCGTTAGGACGGTTAAGACGTTGACGCCAGCGATATGAAAGCCAATCGTTGACATTACCTTTTGACTCGATACGAAGCTGACGCATATTGAACTTACCTTGGTCGAAGCCACTGTCGTTGAACATAGCGTCGAAGCTGCCGTTCATGTTCATATAAAGGTTGAACTTGTCAGTCTTTTTCTTCACGCCTGAAATCTGTTCATACAAAGACTTTTCTTCCTGAGCGTTTAAGCCAATTACGCACAAAGCGAGGACTAATAGTGTGAGTAGTTTTTTCATAATAGTTTGTATTTTTACTAATTATGCATTATGAATTATGCATTATGAATTGATTAATATTGATTGAAGTATTCTTGAATTTGTTTCCAGTCGTCTGTTTGTGTCAAAGCGAGCATCAACAAGATACGTGCTTTTTGTGGGTTGAGTTGTTGTGAAGCGACGAATTGATAGTGAGCGTCGTCTACTTCATTATCGAGTGTGCTAGGACCTGTTGGAACGCGTGATGAGCGAACAACCTGGATGCCTTTTTTACGTGCTTTTTCCAATACTGGGAACACGTCTTTGTGGATGTTGCCATTACCGACACCAGCGTGGATGATACCTTTATAATCGTTTTTCAACATTGGCTCAACCATGTCAGCGTTAACGCCAGCGTGACTGTAAACGATACCGACTTTTGGCAATTCATTTAATTCAGTGACATCGAATACAGATTCTGTTGTGTGTTTTTTAAGAGGCTCTTGGTTGTAGTAAACCTTGCTGTTGAATACGTAGCCGAGAGGTCCAGCGTTAGGAGCTTGGAATGTCTGAACACCAGTGGTGTGCATCTTTGTCACGCTTTCAGCACCGAGGATGTTGTCGTTCATCACTACGAGGACGCCCTTGCCTTTTGATTCAGGAGCAGCAGCTGTTACCACAGCGTTGTAGAGGTTACGAGGACCGTCAGCGCTTATAGCTGTTGAAGGGCGCATTGCACCAACGAGAACGACTGGCTTGTCGCTGTTGACAGTAAGGTTCAAGAAGTAAGCTGTTTCTTCCATAGTGTCGGTACCGTGAGTGATGACGATGCCGTCGACATTAGGGTCTTTTAACAATTCATTGATTCTCTTTGCCAAGATGAGCCATACCTCGTCACTCATGTCTTGTGAGCCGATGCGTACCACTTGTTCGCCTTCGCAGTTAGCGATGTCTTGTAATTCTGGAACAGCTTCCAATAATGTAGCTATAGCCATTTGACCTGCTGTGTAGTTAGTAGCCGTTGAAGAACCGCCAGCGCCAGCGATAGTGCCGCCTGTTGCAAGAATACGAATGTTAGGTTTTTGTGCAAATGCCATAGTTGCTGTAACTAATAAAGCAACCATCATCAAAGTTAGTTTTTTCAATGTTTTCATATAGATGTGTTTTTGAGTATTAAAA
>JAZRNQ010000049.1:0-3586 GCA_045648285.1 Bacteroidales bacterium
GGATTGCTGCAGGCTCTAACTATGTGACCAAAAACTATCTCGACGCCAAGATGCGACTTCTCTCCGAGCGAATCAATACAGCAGTTTTGATTGACACCACGAAAGCCAATCCCGATGTGGTGAGTTTCGGGATGTATGTCAGATACAATGACAAGACCATCTGTATTGTCGGCGTTGACGAAGCCGATGCCTCCAAAGGATTGATATCATTTATTTCCCCGATTGCTAAAGCCCTGATAGGAAAGAAGAAAGGCGACAAGTTCGAGATTAAAGTCCCACGAGGAACAGAGACGATTGAAATACAAGAAGTGGCGACAATTGTCCACGAATTGACACGAATAGAACACGAAAATATAGGAACGCTATGTAGAGACGTCACCCCTGTGGCGTCTCAACGGTCAACAGTTACAAGTCAACAGTCTGACGTCCACGAATTGACACGAATAGAACACGAAAATATAGGAACGACATGTAGAGACGTCGACGTCATCCCTGTGGCGTCTGAAAAAGAAAGTTCAACGGCCAAAAGCCAAGAGCCAACTTTGCCTTCGACAAGCTCAGGCACCAATCCGGTCACTGAGCCTGTCGAAGTGACAAAAAGTTCAGAGTTCAAGGTTAAGAGTTCAAAGTTCACACCCCAAGACGCTCCGACGGATTTCCTTCCTTTAGTCAACGAGCAAGGCAATATCGTCGGTCGTGCGCTTCATTGCCAGATACATGACGGAAACAAAGTCTTGCATCCAGCGGTACATCTGATTGTCAGCAATTCCAACAAGGAAACAGTAGGAAAATACTGTTGGCATGTAGCATTCGGCGAGACAGCTGAGAAGACCTTGAAACGTAAGATTACCGACATCACATCCGGCAGCATAAAACCCAAATTCAGGAAACAATACATCCGTGAGGACAAGAACGAGAAAGAACTTGTTTCCGTCTTCACCGCCACATACGACGGAGATATTTTGCCATCGCCAGATGACAAGGAATGGGAGAGGATTTTTGAGAAGAGTTTTTGAAGTCAACAAGACAACAAGACCACAAGACAACAAGTTTTAGTTAGGAGTTAGGAATGAGGAGTTAGGAGTTGCTTTAATCTCCTCAATTCCTTAGTTCCTCAAATCCTTAAATCCCAAACCTACTTCGCGTTCCTCTGCGTCTTTGCGAGAGTGATTTGTTGATACCACCATCGAAAGTCTGATAAATTTGTCCGATAGAACTTTTAAAAGAATCGTCTTTTTCATTTCCGAACAGCCAGCTGCCGCCGAACTTTTCTTTAAGATTCTGAATATTGTCGTAAGTGGCAATGAATTTATTTTCAAAAGTCGTTTTCTCAATCTTCAATTTCTGATAATCATATCTGTCGAGAGTATCAAGAGCATAAGTGTAATCTGTCACTACATGTATCAAATCCAGATTTTCTTTGTTTGACAATTCCGGTTGTGAGTTGATTGTTCGACCGAGAATATGAACCAATTGAGAAAGTTCCTCATATTTTCTCTGAGTTATTTTATCATTGATAGCATAACCTTTTATCAGATACTCTTTAAGAATTTTATTAGCCCAGATTCTGAATTGTGTGCCACGTTTGGAATTAATTCTATAACCTACAGATATAATCATATCTAGGTTATAATAAGGTATTTTGCGAGAGACTTTTCTTAAACCTTCATCTTGAACCTGTGCAAAAAATGCACAAGTTGATTTTTTATCAAGTTCTTCGGTTTTGTAGATATTCTTAATATGTCTTGATATAGATGTTCTATCTGTTTTGAACAACTCCGACATTTGTTGTTGCGACAGCCAAACAGTCTCCCCTTGAAGATTAACGTTAATTCTGGTGTTGCCATCTTCCGATTGATAGATGACAATATCACCAATGTGATTTGTAATGTTTTTCATAATATCTTGGTGTTTATTTAATTTTGGATTCTCATTTGCAAAACTACAACCATCTCATCCTTTTGTCAAGGCTTTGCAAAGGAAATATTTCGTTTTTAACAATTTTTAACATAAAATCAATGAAATATTAAGAAATGATGTTAAGGATTTTTTAACCATTGAGCTAAGGCTGTTGGCTGTTGAACTTTTTTAAATAGCCGTGAGCTTTGAGCTATGAGCCGTGAGCTGAAAGACAGCAGATTTTGGAATTAAATCAAATCTTTGTTTTTGGTAGTAACTCCTGCCGCCTTGGAGAAATCGCGTTAAGAAATTATGAGTCTGAAGCGTTAAGAACAAAAAGCTGTTTGAGCGCAGCGAGTTCTTTTTGTTTAGCGAAAGAATCATAATTTTAGCGTATTTATCCGCAGCGGCGAGCTTTTTCTGTTTCTCTTTTTTGCGGAAAAAAGAGAAATGGAATAAATTATTATGGATTTTCCTCTTCGATTGTTGTTTTAATCTTATTTATTTCCTTGATTAACTGAGATTTCGTTGGAAGATATAATTGATATTCGTTTGATTTGTATTGTTTCCAGTTCAATTGCGTCCGCAGTGCGGACGCAATCGGGTAGAGCCTGTAAAACTGACGACTTCGTTCTAATTGTCTGACAGAAAAACCTTTTCCATATTCTGGCTCTATTTTGTTCGCAAGATTCTTAATCAGATAAGAACCATAATCAGCTCTGTCTTTTCCTTCCTGTTCCTCTTCGAAGATTCGCTTGCCGATATTCCAATACATTTGTACGCGACAAAAATCAACGCTTCTGACGGCATTCTGCAGAGCATTATCGATTATTACTTTTACATCATCAATGAAATTACTATTGATAGAATTATTGTCTTTCTTTCCCATGATTTCTAAATTTTGGTTATGCAAAACTACAATGTATATTTCGCATTTAACAATTAGTAAATTTAAAGTTTGGGAGTTTAATAATCTAAGAATGTATTATTGTCAATTTTTTTAATGGATTTCACATAATCATAATGACTTAACAACTCTCTTTGATCTTTTGCTGTCTCGGAAAGAATATGATAACGATCTTTCTTGTTTATGCCTCTTTTGATAAGAGTTGCATTTAATGATTCTAAATTAGATAAGATATTCAATTCGTTGATGCTTGCCATATCCCTAATATTTTCTCCAGATATTGCTCGTTCTTTATTTAACTCTCTCCATTCTTTTGCTGTACAATTAAACATAATAAGATTTAGCATGTCAGCTTCATCAGCATAAACCCATTCATCTTTTTGTAAATTATTTTTTCGAGGTAACACATAATTTTTGATAGCAGATGTCTGTATCTGATAATTTGCTTTTGCTAAAATGCGTTTCACGTTCCATTCCAAATTATATCGATTGTTTTCACTTTCTTTAAGTCTTTGAAATTCTTTAATCAAATACAATTTAAAGACTGGACTTATAGCACTGCCAAATTCAAAAGCAATATCTTTATGGGCATAAGTACCACCATGACGACCTTGTTTAGAGAATATCCCGATGGCACTGGTTTTATCAACCCAATTATTTACACTCATTGTAAATGTTGGCAAACCGGATTCTTTTCTAAAGTGGTCAAATTCGACCACTTTAAAATCAGGATTGTAAAATGATTCCCAAGTTCCTAAAAACTCAATAGTGCCTCTATTC
>JAZRNQ010000050.1:0-6388 GCA_045648285.1 Bacteroidales bacterium
CGACAACTTTATTGAAGGTGATTGCAACATGCTAGCACGTTCCGCTGGTTTAGCTGTGGCGAAAAACCCAGGAAAAACAGCTTTCAATCCTTTGTTTATTTATAGTCAGACAGGCTTGGGCAAGACTCACCTCTGTCATGCTATAGGTCTTGAAACAAAGAAATATCATCCGAATCTAGTTGTTCTTTATGTTAATGCAGAACAGTTTGTTCAGCAGTTCTTGAGTTCGTGCAACCCTCAAAAGAATACAAGAAGAGATTTCATTCATTTCTATCAGATGATAGATGTACTTATCATTGACGATATACAGTTCCTTTCAGGAAAGAAGGCTGCGACCCAAGAGGCATTCTTCCATATCTTCAACCATTTGCAACAAAGTGGAAAACAGCTTATCTTCGCTAGCGATAAGGCACCTGTCGAACTTAAGGACATGGAACCTCGATTGCTCTCTCGTTTTAAATGGGGATTGTCGGCTGACATGCAGGCTCCTGATATAGAAACTCGTATCAGAATTTTAAAACGTAAGGCTTTTAACGATGGTATTGAACTTCCAGAAGATGTAATAGATTACGTGGCATCAAGAGTGAAGTCTAATGTGAGAGAAATGGAAGGTCTTTTCATCTCGTTGATAGCTCAGTCGTCACTGAATAAAAAAGCTATCACTTTGGATTTGGCACGTCAGCTTGTTGAGAGATTCGTTCATAATTCAACTCAAGAGGTGTCGATAGAGTTTATCGTCAATGAGGTTTGCAATCATCTGAATATACCAATAGAAGTATTTTATTCTAAGTCTAAAAAACGTGAGATGGTTCAGGCTAGACAGCTTGCAATGTATTTCGCGAAGAAATATATAAAATGTTCTTTGGCAGCTATCGGCCAACAATGTGGCGGTAAAGATCATGCGACGGTAATCCACGCATTGAAGACTGTCGCAAATCTTTTGGAAACAGATAAGCAGTTTAGAACATTGGCTACAGAAATTGAGAAAAATATCTGCTGATGAATAGTCGATTTGGAAATCTTTATCTTATCCCTACTTTGCTCGGTGCTACTGCTGCTGAGCAAGTTATCCCTCAAGGTACTTTGGAAATAGTCAGAAAAATACGCTTTTTTGTGGTGGAAAATGTTCGTACCGCACGTCGTATGCTTTCAAAGATGAATATGCCTTGCCCAATAGATGAACTTACTTTCGTCGAATTGGATAAACATGATAAATCCAATAACCCAGATTTGATGACATATCTCGGTGAAGCTCTCAATGGTAACGATGTAGGACTTATGTCTGAAGCAGGAACACCTTGCGTTGCAGATCCAGGTTCTCTTATCGTAGAACTTGCACACCAAGCTGGAATAAAAGTGGTTCCTTTGACAGGCCCTAACGCTATGATACTAGCATTGATGGCTTCCGGTTTCAACGGACAAGCATTCTGCTTCCATGGTTACCTTCCTATAAAATCCCAAGAAAGAAGCAATGCTATAAAAAATCTAGAACGTCGTTCCGCTTCAAACAACGAGACGCAGATGTTTATCGAGACACCATTCCGTAACAATGCGATGATTGAAGAACTTACAAAGACCCTTCATCCAAACACAATGTTATGCGTCGCTTGTAATATCTCAATGCCTGACGAGGAAATCGTGAGCAAACCAATATCGGAATGGAAACGAATCAAAAAAGACTGGAACAAAAGACCAGCCGTCTTCTTGATTTATAAATCTAAATATTAATCAACCTTTAGCCTTTAGTCATTAGCCATTACTCATGAATAGGGAAGAATATCTGATTTATTGTCTGCTTTACGCGATTGATGCTGCAAATGTCAAGAAACAAAATCTTGTGCAGATGGCATTGAAGACGGATTCCGTAGACTTTGTTAAAATATATAATCTCATCCAACAACATGATGAAGCGACAAGAAGAAATATAATCGCTTCATTCCAAAATGACTTTGATAAAAACGAATTGATAGAAGAAATAAAAAATATCTTCTTGTCTGAATTGGAGACTTCAATACAAGAAAGTGTTATTGAAGTTTTGAAATAATAATAAGAACTTTGAATTTTGAGATGCTATGGTAGAGATACCTCTACTTGGAGTTTTGTTATAACTCTAGAATTCTAAAATTTTAAAGTTCTAAAGTTTTTTTTCTTTCTTATAGATTTTAAAGCTATTTTTTTGCTTTACTTTTTTTCTGTTGATATTTTTTTTATATTTGTAATGACATTAATTAATTTAAAATAAATTAAAATTTACAATTATGAAGAAGATTTGTTTGATTATGATGCTTATCTGTATGATTATGGTGTCATGTAAGCCTGATGGTAACGATGGAAAGCCTCAAGAGCACGAATATGTTGACTTGGGATTAAGCGTTAAATGGGCAACTTGTAATGTCGGAGCTAATTCTCCTGAAGATTATGGACAATATTTTGCGTGGGGAGAGACATGTCCTAAAGTGGAATATACATCAGATAATAGTGTGACCTATGAAAAAACAATGAATGATATTGCCGGTAATGACGAATATGATGCGGCGCGAGCCAACTGGGGCGGAGAATGGAGAATGCCTACAAAAGCAGAGATGCAGGAATTGATAGATAATTGCATCTGGACATTGACAGCGCGGAATGGAGTTAACGGATATAATGTTGAAGGATCTAATGGCAATAGCATCTTCCTTCCTGCAGCGGGTGGCTTTGCGTGGTCAGCGCTTAATTACGTTGGCAGCAGTGGTTTCTATTGGTGTTCCACGCCTTCCGATGGCTACTACGTCGACGCGTACTACCTCTATTTCGATAGTAGCAATCGCCGCGTGCACGGCATTTCCCGTATCGGTGGTCAAAGTGTGCGCCCTGTCATAGAATAAAATAGATGCGCATTCAATTTATTTGATTCGTTTAATTTATTTCTGCACAGCATTTAAGATCCGTTGGTTGTCTAGTAAAAAAAATAGATCTGGCGAAAGTTTTTTATGTAGAGACGCATTAGACGACACAATTAATATTAATAATGTGTCGTTGATGCGTCTTTTCATTTCTGAGTTGAGGAATTGTGGTATGACAAACGATGTTTTTTTTGAGATATATCTGAAAATTTTAATACAAAGTTAAATCTTCTTCATATTAAAGCATCTTGCTTTTTCCGACATTATCTTTGCAATTCAAATTGTAAATAAATGAAGATGCAAGATAAAAATAGCTCACAGCACGAAGCACAAAGCACAAAACTCATATTATCATTTATTCCAATAATAGTTTTAATCCTAAGCCTTGTTTTTGTGGTTAAGGCTTTTGACACCTCAGCAATGGAGGGCGCGAGTCAGATTGCTTTGCTTATAGCTTCGGCTGTATGCGTCTTTATCGGGATGATAATTTTTAAAATTCCTTGGCAGTCTTTCGAAGAAGGTATAAAAGAAAACATCGCTAATGTAGGTTCGGCTATTGTGATGCTGCTTCTCATAGGTGCTATCGGTGGAACATGGATGCTGAGCGGCGTGGTTCCGACAATGATTTATTACGGGATGCATATTGTGAACCCTAAGATTTTTCTTGTGATATCTTGCATTGTCTCAGCAGTCGTTTCTATCGTGACTGGCAGTTCCTGGACTACAATAGCTACTATCGGTGTCGCGCTGATAGGGATAGGGCAGGGCTACGGGATTTCTACATCGTGGATAGCAGGAGCTGTTATCTCGGGCGCGTATTTCGGCGATAAGGTTTCACCTCTTTCCGATACAACAGTCATCGCCTCATCGACGGTAGGCGTGCCTTTGTTTACACATATCAGATATATGATGGTGACGACGGTGCCTTCGATGATAATAAGTCTGATAGTATTTTTAATAGCAGGATTCATGTTTGGAAAAGATGCAATTTATGATGTGACATATTTCTCAGACGCACTAAATGAAACTTTCAATATCAGTCCTTGGCTTATGATAATCCCGCTCGTGACATTGCTGATGATACTTTTCAAGCTGCCTTCACTGATAGTTTTATTTCTTTCAGCTATGACGGCAGCGATATTCATTCCAATGGCGCAACCGCAGATTATTCCACACCTTATTAATATAGGTGACGAACTGACTTTTGCTGATATGATAAAATCGATGATGATAAGCTGTTACGGAGCTACTTCGGTGGAGACCTCTAACGCGATGCTTACAGAGTTGATTGCTACGCGTGGCATGTCTGGAATGATGAATACGATTTGGCTCATATTATGTGCTATGTGTTTTGGCGGCGTTATGATAGCAAGTGGAATGATTGCCAATATCACAAAATTAATTATGAGACTTATAAAACGAACAGTTACTCTTGTCGCTTCGACAGTCTTTACAGGAATATTTAGTAATATCTGTATCAGCGACCAATATCTCTCGATAATTCTGACGTGTAATATCTTTAAGGACTATTATGATAAAAACGGATACGAGTCGCGACTTTTGAGTAGAAGTGCAGAGGACTCGGCAACGGTGACGAGTCCTCTTGTCCCGTGGAACACCTGTGGCATGACACACGCCACGGTATTGAATGTAGCGACATTATCATATTTGCCGTATTGTATTTTTAATATCATCAGTCCTATTATGTCAATAATCATCGCCGCAATAGGATGGAAGATTTACAAGTCAAAGGAGTAGAATTTGACTTTGAACTTTGAACTCTGAACTCTGAACTCTGAACTCTGAACGTTAACATTTAATCCTTTCGTGTCGATTAGTGTATATTAGCGGACAAAAAATATTCGTGCCGATTAGTGTAGATTGGTGGATAAAAATATCCGTGACGATACTCGAGATACGTGGAGATATATTACGCGTCTATCCGTGGATATATTCCAGAATCTGTTCGGCATGAATCTTAGTCTTGATTTCTTTCGGACCAAATATTTTTTCTATAATACCTTCTTCATTGACTAGATACGTGGTGCGTAAGGTTCCTATTGTCCTGCGACCGCAAGCTACTTTCTCGCCCCAGCATCCGAGTTGTTGAAGTAGGGTAGTGTCGGTGTCGGCGATGAGAGGAAAATCCAACCCCTGTGCGTCGGCGAATTTCTTTTGCAGTTCTTTCTTGTCTTTGCTGATGCCGATTATTGAATACCCTGCTGCTTCCAATTCTGCTTTATGAGCTTGAAGAGAACAAGCTTCTGCTGTGCAGCCGCTAGTATTTGCTTTCGGATAACTATAAAGGATTATCTTTCTGCCTCTGTAATCGCTACTTTTTATTTCGTTGCCGTCTTGGTCGATGCCTAAGACTTCTGGTATTTTATCTCCTATATTCATGATTGTGATTTTTAATGTTTATGCAAATATAATGAAAAAATCGTAATATTATTAACTGGAATCGTTCCCTATATTAATTAATAAGGTGTAGATATTTTGTTTTTGTCTATTGTCTGTTGGCTGTTGAACCAAAAATAAAGATTCGTGCCGATTAGTGTCGATTCGTGGACAAAAAGAAACAATCCGTGCGATCCGCGCCGATCCGTGGAGTCCTAAAAATAATTCGTGCCGATTAGTGTCGATTCGTGGACAAAAAGAAACAATCCGTGCGATCCGTGCCGATCCGTGGAGTCCTAAAAATGTTCGTGCCGATTAGTGCCGATTAGTGGATAAAAAGAAACAATCCGTGCGATCCGCGCCGATCAGTGGAGTCCTAAAAAAAGATTCGTGCCGATTAGTGTCGATTAGTGTCGATTAGTGGATAAGAATAGTGTGTTTTCAGCAAAAATACCGTTCCATTCCGTATCGGTTTTTTTGGTTTTTCATGTCATTTGTGATATTTTCATTGAAAAATCCGTGCAATAAAGTGCTTTAGAGAGCATATTTTGGTGTAAAAGGTATAAAAATGAGGATAAGTTTTCAGGGGAATACCTTTGTAATTTGTTGTTTTACAGCGGATAATGAAAAAGTAAAAAATAAATGAAAAATTTTTTCAAAAAGGGTTGGAGGGAAAGGAAAAAGCAGTATCTTTGCACTCGCAAAACAACGGGAACGGTGCTGAAGAAAATGAGGGAGGTTGTTGAAGCGAAAGTTCTTTGAACGAATGATCCAAGCAAAGTCTGAAAGGTAAGAAGTACAATAAAAAATAACCTTATCAATTCAAGCAGATAAATCCGAGTCAAGACAGAAATAGAAGAAAAAAAGATAAAACATTACAAAGAAGAGTTTGATCCTGGCTCAGGATGAACGCTAGCGGCAGGCCTAATACATGCAAGTCGAACGGTAAATGTCCCTTCGGGGACATGAGAGTGGCGCACGGGTGCGTAACGCGTATGCAACCTACCCAATGCTGGCGGATAGCCCGAAGAAATTCGGATTAACCCGTCATGAGGAGCTGAGGGGGCATCCCCTTGGTTTCAAATATTCATAGGCGTTGGATGGGC
>JAZRNQ010000051.1:0-21182 GCA_045648285.1 Bacteroidales bacterium
ACAATTACTGTTAAATCTTTGTCAGATACAAACGATAATAGACGTATCACTATCAAGAACATCAACTTTGTTGATACTGCAAACGGCCGTGACTTCATCACATCTACAGAAACAAACCACTATCCACGTTTGACAGTAGAAGGCTGTTCTTTCACTGGTACAGGCAAAGAAGCTGCTAACACAGTTGCTATCCGCTTGAAGTCATCACACAGTGTTGTTATCAAAGATTGTACAGGTACAGGTTTACACTCATTCTTACAAAACACATCAGGCTGGAATCTTACAATAGAAAACGTTACAGTTACAGAATCTAAGAGCGGTTTAGCACTTGGTACAGTACAAGGTGTAACAGTTAAAGATTCTAATATTGATGTTGCTGGTTACGGTATCCGTATGGACGCTCAATATAACAACAACGCTGTTATCGAAAGCAATACAGTTAATGCTTTCATCCCAGTTGTTGTACGTAAGGCTAATACAGACTCAAACATTACATTCAACGGTGCTAACACAATGACAGCAACTAACACAGACGGTTACTGGTGTGTTATCGGTACTTCAGAATATGAAGAAAACGGTCAATTGCCAACAGCTGCTACAGGCAATGTTTTTGTTAGCCTCAACGATGAAGCTCTCAACTATGAAGGCATTTATGGTCACTACGCTGTAGCTCAAATCGGTGATGTTAAATATGCAACTCTCCAAGCAGCTGTCAACGCAGTTGAAGATGGCGGTACAATTACTCTTATTGCAGACGAAGTCTTTACTAAGAACAATCGTTACAATAACAATGGCTGGTGGGACGGCTTAGTCTATAGTGGTGACAATAGCTTCACTATTGACCTCGCTGGAAAAACTATCAAGCAGGATGGTGCTCTCAATGACTATTTGATTTGGATTAAAAATGATGGTGAAAAGGCTAATACAATTACATTGAAGAACGGTACTATCGATGCTGGTACAACAGCATATAGCGCTTTCGCTACAGCAAGTTCAAATGGTAACAAGATAACTATCAACACAAGCAATATCAACTTCGTTGGTAACAATTCATACGGTGCTGTTCTCAAAATCAGAGGCGGAGCTGAATTGAATGCTAATGCTGGTACTATCATCACTGGTGAAAACAACTATGTAGGTATTGAAGTAGTAGGTACTAACACTGTTGTTAACATCAATGAAGGCGTTGAGATTTATCAAAAAGGTACAAGTAGTTATGTTGGTAGCTTAGCAGGTGTATCTTCTGGTGCAACATTGAATGTTATAGGTGGTAAAGGAACAAGTGCTCAAGGTGGCTTTATCGCTATGACATCTGGCGGTACAATCAACGTATCAGGCGGTGAATGGATTGCTAATACAAATGGTACACCTTCTAATGACAACAAAGGTGTATTGATTGCACAAAGTGAAAAAGGTGCAAAATCTATCGTTAACGTAAAAGGCGGTACATTCCGTGGTGGTTACAACTGCTATGGCGCTGCAACTGGCGACGCTCAAATCAATATCAGCGGCGGTAACTTCAACGCAAATCCAACAACATACGTTGTAGAAAAATATGAAGTTGTTGAAGAAGCTAACGGTACATTCACAGTTAAGATGTCTTCATTCGTAAAATTCTATACAGCAGCTGGCGTTGAAACAACAACAGGCGGCGTATATAGCTTGGCATTCGAACCAACATCAGAAACTGAAGTTTCAGTCAAGATTGGTAGCAAGAACCCTGCAGAAAACAAAGACTATGATTTGATTATCCCTTCATCAGTAGAATTCGATGGCAAAACATTTGCTGTAACATCAATCCCTGAAGAAGGATTCAAAGGATGTAAAGGCTTTGATAAATTGGTTGTTCCTGGAACAATCACTTCAGTAAGCGACAATGCATTCTACAATTGTTCAAGATTAACAGAAATAGTAATTGAAGAAGGTGTTCAAAAACTTGGAAAAGAAAGTTTCTACAAGATTTCAGACCTCAAATCACTTACATTACCTTCAACATTGACAAGAATAGAGTCATTGTGTTTCAGAAGTACTGAAGCTATTGAAACAATAATTTGCAATGCACAAACACCTCCAACAGCATTTGATGGTAGCTTTACTGCGACTGTATATAAGAATGCATTAGTTTATGTTGCTGGTGAATACGAAGACTATAAAGCAGCAAACGGTTGGAAGAACTTTAACAATATCATTGCAGCTGGTGCAACACAAACAATTGTGAAGACAAACTACACTTTGATTGCAACAATTACAGATGTATGGAACAGAACATGTTCAATTGAAATAGGAACAGCTCCTACAAACAATAGACGTGCTCAACTTGAAATCCCAGAACATGTTTCATTCAGCAGTATTGAATTCGACATCACATCAATCCCTGAAAGCGGATTCCAAGATTGCAAGTATTTCAACGGTACTTTAACAATACCAGCTTATATCACATCAATCGGTAGTAATGCATTTAACGGATGTTCAGGTATAACAGAGTTAGTTGTTGAAGAAGGTGTTACTTCATTAGGTACAAACGGAACATTTGAAGGTTGCCGTAATATAGAAACTATCATATTGCCTTCTACATTAGAAACAATTCCATCAAGATGTTTCCACAACATCCAACAAAACCTTCAAACAATTGTATGTAATGCAATGACACCTCCAACATTGGGTTCTAATTTTACAGATGCAGTTAACAAAGGTGTAACATTATATGTACACGATGTTGATGCATACAAAGAAGCTGATAGATGGAATCAGATTAAGAGCATCAGACTTATCGGTGCTGTTGCTCAAAACATGACAACATCAAGAGAATACAAGTCACTCCAAGAAGCTATCAACGAAGCAGCTGGAGCAACAGTTAAAGTTCTCGACAATGTTGTATTGGAAGAAGCTATCACAGTAGCAGCAGGCGCAGAAGTAACATTAGACTTGAATGGCAAAGTTGTTTCTTATGAATCAGCTGTTGTTGGTGAAGATATGATTACTAACAATGGTAAGTTGACTGTTGAATCAAGTGTTGCAGGTGGTAAGATTACTTACAACAATACTGATGAAACAGGTGCTAATGTAACAATCAATACAATCTCTACAGTTCCAGGTTCAGAGTTGATAATCAACGGTGGTATTATAGAGAACACATCATTGGCAAATAACACATCTAAAGTTTTGGTTCCTTACGCTATCGACATTCTTACAAACGGTGGCTTAGGCGATGTTGCTGTAACAATCAACGGTGGTGAAATAGTTTCTACAAACTATATCGCAATTCGTCAATTCGTAAACGGTAACGTATGTAACAATAGCCTTACTGTTAAAGGTGGTACTATCACAGGTTTGAAACGTGCTATCAACGTTCAAGACGGACAAGGTAACGGACAAGTTAAGAACTGTGCAGAATTACTTGTTGAAGCAGGTGATATTATCGCTGGTGAAGGCGGATATGCAATTTGCAATTTCGCTAATTCAGAAAACGTAGCACTTACTGGTGGTAACTTCGTTGGTACTGTATATTCTGCTATCGATGGCATAATCTCTGGCGGTACATTCAGTGAAGAACCATATTCTGGTTACTTAGCTGACGGTTTCATCTGCGAACCAAATGCTGATGGCACTTATTCAGTAATTGAAGAACCAATCTACACTCAAACAATCCAACTCAATGCTGGCTGGAACTGGTTCTCATCATACGTTGAAACAGACCTCGAAAGCTTACAAACAGCATTAGGAACAAGCGGTGTTATGATTAAGACTGGCGACTATTTTAATGAATACTTAGAAGGTTGGGGTTGGGATGGTAATATTGAATCTGTCTCATCATCTCAAATGTACATGATTCAAACATCAGTCGCTCATGAATTAGTATTGTCAGGCAAACTCTTAGAAAATGTAGAAATTACATTGAATAATGGTTGGAACTGGATATCATTCCCAATGAATACAGAAGTTTTAGTAACAGAAGCTCTCGCAAACTTGCAAAATGCTAATACTGGTGACATTATAAAGAACGGTGATGCTTTTGCAGAATATTTAGAAGGCTGGGGCTGGGATGGTACTTTATCTACATTAGAACCAGGTCAAGGTTATATGTACTATTCAAACAATGAAACTCCAGTAACATTCACTTATTCTCCAAGCTCAAGCAAATCTGAAGCTAAAGCTAATGTAACAACAGATGGCAACTACTGGACTCCAAATGCAGCTCAGTTTGCAAACAACATGACAATGACAGCTGTTCTCGATGTTGAAAACATCAACTATGAAGTTGCAGCTTTCGTAAACGGTGAATGCCGCGGCAGCGCACGTCCAATCTATGTTGAAGCATTAGACGCTTATATGTTATTCCTTACAATCCACGGTGAAGAAGTAGAAGAAATGACATTCAAATACTACGACATCGACACAGATACAGAATACACTCTCAGCGATAGAATCAACTATTCTAATAACGCTATCCTCGGTTCATTAAAAGAACCTTATATGTTTACTCGCGGAACTACAGGTATTGGCGAAGTTGTATTAAGCCAGCTCAATATCTATCCTAACCCAACAACAACAGCTGCTGAAATCAATCTTAACGCAACATTCGACAAGGTTGAAGTATTCAACGCTCTCGGCGTTAAGGTAGCAGAATACAGCAATGTTGATTCTATCGATGCTCTTGAAACAGCAGGTATTTACGTAATTAGAGCTACTGACAACAGCGTAATCTCACACTGCAGATTAGTAGTAAAATAATTGCCTAGAGCAGCAAGCTATGAGTTGTGAGTGTCAGCCCACAGCTCATAGCTCAAAGCTAAAAAAACATTAAACAAACAAATTAAAAATTAAATCAGAAATTAAAAAATGAAAAAAAGATTAACAATCCTTACATGCTTAATGCTAGTTTGTTCATTCATGTTTGGACAAAGTTCTATTTGGGGTGATATTGTAAAATCTCCAGATGGTATGACAGCTAATGCTAGAATCGTTGTTAAAATTGGTGGAGAAACACAAACAAGTGAAAATTTTGAAGTAGGTGCTTTTTGTGGAAATGAGTTACGTGCATTTGGTAAAATTGAATATAGATTTGGACAATATATGTCTTTGTTGTCATTGAATGGTACAACAGGAGATGTATTAACATTCAAGGTGTATGATAAAGTATCCCAAATAGAATATATTTCAGATTTTACTTGGACATACTCGGTAAATGGACAATTAGGCTCAGCAGGAAACCCTCAAGTTATTAACTTCGCTACACCAGTTACTTATGTGGCACAAATCGGAGAAGAAAAATACGAAACATTTGATGATGCTTACAAGGCTGCAAAAAGTGGTGATGTAATTGAATTGCTTGAAACAGCTGTCATTACTAATAGCAACCCATGGATAAATTATTCTACTAAAAACATTACAGTAAAAGCTAATTTAGGTAAAACAGCCTTCCGTATACAAGATAATGCTTATGTATGGCTTGGAGGTATGACAATCGAATCTAACGATTATTGTATTACAGTTGGAGCAGCAGATGGCTCTTCTGGTGCTAATGTAGAAATCTATGGTGGTACATATAAAGGAAATGTATCTGCAATATCTGTTACAAAAGGAAATGTAAGAATTATGGATGGTACATTCAGTGTTGAACCTTATCAAGGCAGCTATGAATACACAATTAATTGTATCGATTCCTACTATAACAGTGAAGATGCTAAGGTGTCAATTCAAGGAGGTAAGTTCTATAACTTCAATCCACAGGACAATGCAGCAGAAGGTTCTCACACAAATTTCCTTGCAAACGGCTATTTTGCTGTTGAAGGAGAAGATAACTACTGGACAGTTGTTGAAGGAAAAGCAAAAATTGGCAATGTATATTACGCAAGCCTTGCAGATGCTATTGCAGCGGCAGAAGAAAATGAAACTGTAGAACTTTACAAAGGTACAAGTGGTTCAGGCATCGTTATCAATAAATCTATAACTATAGATTTTAAAGGTTTAACATATTCATTTAACAAAGGCGTTGGTTCAACAGGTACTGAATCTAACGGTTTCCAAATCCTCAAAGGTAACACTGTAGTTCTTAAAAACGGTACATTGAATGTTAGCAGAAATTATGCAAGTAAATTCTACATCCTCGTTCAAAATTACGCTGACCTCACTGTAGAAAACATGAAGTTAGACGGAACATACTTGGATAAATGGTCAACAATAGACGGTGATTCTTACGTTCTTTCAAACAACAGCGGTAATGTTAATATCGTTAAAACAACAATCATTGCCAACAACGATGGTGACAAAGCTTTCGCATTTGACGTTTGTAAAAAAGCTTCATACGAAGCTCCAGTCGTAACCCTCGATGCTGAAAGTACAATCAATGGCAAAGTTGAATTGTCAGGCGGTCAGTTCTACCCAAAACAAGGCGTTACAGTTACATTAACAAAATCTATCGACCCATACGACCTTGAAAATGAATTAGGCTGGTACACAATCAGTGCTCCATTTGCAACAGACTTCGCATATAACGGTGATGAAGATGAATACACACTCTTCCGTTATGATGAAAAAACAGCAACATGGCAAAACCATAAAGCTCATGGCTTTGGCTTAGAATTAGGTCGCGGTTATCTTTACGCAAACCTTTCAGGCAATGACTTGACATTAGAAGGTGTTGCTAATGTAGATAGATATACTACATCTTTAACATACGAATCAGAAGCTGAAGAACTCAAAGGTAACCACCTTTTAGGTAACCCTTACACATTTGACATTACTGGAAAACACTTAGCTGGTGATATAGAAGGTGGTTTCTACCAAATGGCAGGTAACGGTGCATGGGTTCCAAATGAACTTACTGCAGAAATCGCAGTAGGCGAAGGTTTCCTCGTACAAGCAAATTCAGCAACAGACTTTGCTATCAACAAAACAGCAACAGAACCAAGAAGTGCAGACAATGGCTCACTCCAAATCAATGTTGCAAACGATGTTTATAGCGATGTTGCTTACGTTTCATTCAACGAAGGCGTTGGCCTCAGCAAGATTTCACACCAAAACGCTAACATCCCAATGGTTTACGTTCCAGTAGAAAACAACGACTACGCTATCGCTTACCTCGGCGAAAACGTTGAAGAAGTTCCATTCTCATTCGAAGCAAAAACAATGGGTACATACACAATCAGCGTTAAAGCACAAAACTGCGAGTTCTCAACAATGACACTCGTCGACCGCTTCACAGGCGTTGAAACAAACTTGCTTTTCGAAGACTACAGCTTCGTAGCTAAATCAAGCGATAATTCAGATCGTTTCATTCTCAGACTTTCAAGAGGAACAACAAACTTGGAAGAAGAACATTTTGCTTACATTAACAACAATGGTTTAATCATCAACAATGCATCAGGCAATGCTACACTTCAAATCTTTGATGTAATGGGTCGCCCAGTATCATCACACAACGTAAGTGGCAATGCTAACATCGCAATGGAATCATTGACAAACGGCGTTTATATCTTACGCTTAATTGATGACAACAATGTTAGAATCCAAAAAGTTGTAATTGACTAATTAAATCAGTATTAACCTAAATAAAAGAAAGTTAAAAATTAAGATAAAAATGAAAAGAATAGTATTATCAATAGCATTAGTATTGACATTAGGTTTAAGCGTTAACGCACAATCTGACGGTTTCTTCAAATCAACATACCAAGATGCCAATGAAGAAGCAAGAGCAGGTAGCGCACTTCCAGGTGTTCCAGGATTTGGAGGAAATGAAGACAAACCTGCTCCTCTCGGTTCAGGCTTATTATTACTAGCAGGTATGGGCGCAGCTTATGCCTTGAGAAGAAAAAACAAATAAAAATTGAATACGTGAAAAAGGGACGCTACGGCGTCCTTTTTTTTGTTTGTGATTAAATAAAAAAGACATACGTCCGTATGTCTCTACGTGAGATTCGGTTATAAATGGTAGCAGCTTTTTTATAGTGTAATTTCGTGTAGAGACGCACGGACGTGCGTCTTAAACAAAACCGAAATCATTTATTGATTTTTTAAAAATCCCTTTTGTTATTAAAAAAAACTTCGTAATTTTGAAGTCCGAAAAAAATTGTTTAAAGTTTAGTGTTTGAAGTTTAAAGTAAGAATCTTTAAACCTTAAGCCTTAAACCTTAAACCATAAACCGAATCAAATTAAATATTAACAACATAAAATAATAAATACCATGGAATTACCATTTGCAGAATCTTGGAAAATCAAGATGGTTGAACCAATCAAGAAAAGTACACGTGCAGAACGTGAACAATGGATGAAAGAAGCACATTACAACTTATTCAACTTAAAAGCTGACCAAGTTTACATCGACTGTTTGACAGACTCAGGTACTGGCGCTATGAGCGACCGTCAATGGGCTGCTATGATGATGGGTGATGAAAGCTACGCCGGTTCATCTTCATTCTTCCGTCTTAAAGAAGTTATCACACGCCTCACAGGCTTTGAATACGTTATCCCAACACACCAAGGCCGCGCTGCTGAAAACGTTCTCTTCAGCCACCTCGTAAAGAATGGCGACATCGTTCCTGGTAACTCACACTTCGACACAACAAAAGGTCACATCGAAAGTCGTAAAGCTTTCGCAGTAGACTGCACAGTTGACGAAGCAAAAGACACACAATTAGAAGTTCCTTTCAAAGGTAATGTAGACGTTAAGAAACTTGAAAAAGTTCTCGCTGAAAACGCAGAAAAAGTTCCTTTCGTTATCGTTACTGTTACAAATAACACAGCAGGTGGTCAACCTGTATCAATGCAAAACCTCCGCGAAGTTAGAGAAGTTGCTAACAAATATGGCAAACGCGTTATCTTCGACTCAGCACGTTTCGTAGAAAATGCTTACTTCATCAAGACACGTGAAGCTGGTTACGCAGACAAAACTATCAAAGAAATCGTTAAAGAGATGTACCAATATGCAGACGGTATGACAATGTCAGCTAAGAAAGACGGTATCGTTAACATGGGTGGTTTCATCGCTACACGTCACGAAGACTGGTACGAAGGTGCAAAACGTTTCTGCATCCCATTCGAAGGCTTCCTCACATACGGTGGTATGAACGGTCGTGACATGGACGCTCTCGCAGTAGGTCTCGACGAAAACACAGAACTCGACAACATCGAAACACGTATCAAACAAGTTCAATACCTCGCAGCAAAATTAGACGAATACGGTATCCCTTACCAACGTCCTGTCGGTGGCCACGCTCTCTTCGTCGACGCTGACCGCGTTCTCACAAACGTTCCTAAAGAAGAATTCCCAGCACAAACACTCGCTATCGAGTTATACCTTGAAGCTGGCGTTCGTGGTTGCGAAATCGGTTACATCCTCGCTGACCGTGACCCTGTCACACGCGAAAACCGCTTCGGTGGCTTAGACCTTCTCCGTCTCTGCATCGCTCGCCGCGTTTATACAAACAACCACATGGACGTTATCGCAGCAGCTTTGAAGAACGTTTACGACCGCCGCGACGAAATCAAACACGGCGTACGCATCACATGGGAAACAGAACTCATGCGTCACTTCACAGTTCATTTAGAGCCAATAAAATAATAGATATAAATAAACATTGAACTAAGAACGTTGAACATTGAACCATTGGTTTCTTTGTTCAACGTTCATCTTTAAAGTTCAAAGTTCAAAGCTCAAAGTTCATGTTAAACATCCTTTTCATCCTCGCCCTTACATCGCCAGTAGCATTCGCTTCAACAGCCTTTAACGTAAATAATGAGCAATTAAAAATTGACAATTTACAATTTGGGAAGAAGCTGATGTTTGCTCTCGTTCTTGCATTAGGACAAGGTGTGATGTATACTCTCGGAGATTTGCTCGGCGGCACATTCATGCATCTCATGGTGAGACAATCGAAGTGGATAGTGCTTGCTATATGCATCATGATATTCTACAGGATGCTGATGAACACCTTGAAGATTAAGAACGGAGCCAACCTTTATTTCGTAGAGACCAAGAAACAGCTTTTATTACTCTCTGTAGCCGTCGGCGTTAACTCCTTCATCGCCGGACTCATGGCAGAGTTTTACATGCCTCTCCAAAATCAGACACCTTATTTATTAATGGCAGCAGCATTCGTCTGGGCTATGATTGCAATGCTGACACCATTCTCCAAAATGAAACTCACCTTCAACAGCCTTGTTAATCTCGTATCAGCTTTTATCATCTTCGCCAAAGGATTCTGGGGACTTTTTTAGGAATTGAGGAACTGAGGAACTGAGGAATTGAGGAACTGAGGAACTGAGGAATTGAGGAACTGAGGAACTGAGGAACTGAGGAATTGAGGAACTGAGGAATTGAGGAACTGAGGAACTCAAAAACTCAAAAACTCAGCAACTCGGTGACTTAGTGTCTTAAAAAATCCTCATACCCTTAAATCCTCATACCCTTAACCCCTAACTCCTAACTCCTAATTCCTAATTCCTAACTCCTAACTCCTAACTCCTAACTAAAAAAAACTTGTTGCCCTGTTGTCTTGTTGTCTTATAGACTTTTTTATTATCTTTGTAGGCTTAATCATATAGTTTACAAAGTTATGTTTCATCTGACGAAAATATTTCATTTTGAAGCGGCTCATGCCTTGAAAGGCTATGACGGTCGTTGTCGTAATATTCACGGTCATTCATACGAGATGCGTGTCACTGTGAAAGGCATGCCTATTATGGATGACGACAATCCTAAAAACGGAATGGTGATGGATTTCGGCGACTTGAAAAAAATCGTCAATGAAGAGATAATAGACCATTACGACCATGCTTTCATCATAAACCATCAGATGCCTGAGGAGTTTATAGAAGAAGTGAAACGTAATTATGAAAGAGTCATCATTGTGCCATTTCAGCCTACCACAGAGATGATGCTCCTCGATTTCTCAAAAAAGATAAAGAGAAGACTTCCAGAAGAGATACAGCTCGTCAAGATTTTCCTTAAAGAGACAGAAGGCTCCTTCGCAGAATGGATAGAAGAATAATCAGTATTAACTTAAAATAATTATCATGAAAAAAACTTTACAATTATTATTAACATTGGCATTGTTCGTCTGTAACATCGCTTTACATGCAGATGGTGACGAATATTTCAGTGCCCAAGTGACAATAGGTACAGAGTCAAACCTCGATATCACTCCTTTTGTCGGTAAGTACAGCTATTCATGGAATGAGACAATCTATCCAGGAACAGAGATAGGCGGTGAATGTACTATCAATGCTATTTCATATAATAGCAATGTGGAAGACACACCATATCCACTCGTGTTGGAAAAATTGGACATCTACATGGCTGTGACAGAGAAAACAGCTTTCGTCTCTGCTATCGACTGGGTTCCTACAAGCTCTCTCACAAAAGTATATAGCGGAACAAATGTCACTATCGGTGATACACCATGGGAAAAAATAGTCTTGGATGTTCCGTTCTATTACAATGGCAATGGCAACCTCGCTGTTGTGGTAGCAAAGAAAACATATGGCTATCAGTCAAAATTGAAATGGTACTACACCAAAGATACTTACACCTCAACACTTTATTACGCAAATGACGGCAATGAAAGCATCGCTGACGTCCCTCCAACAACAAGCAGTGCAGGTGAAAGAATGACATACAGAGCAAACATCATGTTAGATGTCGTTTATGGTGCAGTTTCAAGCCCTATCGTAATTTCTCCAAATCCAATAGACCTCGGCATGCGTCCTGCAGGAGCTTGGATGCGTCCTGTCAATGTCGACTTGACAACAGACTCTTTGGCAGCTAGCATCTTGTCTATAGAATCAACAAACAAATATTTCGTCATCTCAAATGTTCAGACACCTGCACATGTAACAACAGAAAATCCATTGTCAGTAAAAATCAAGAATGCTGAAAGCAATGTGGTTGGTGAGATGAACGGCCAGCTCGTAGTGACAACAAACTACGGCGAGAATGTTGTCGATATGAAAGCTGTCACATATTCTCCAGCAAAATCTGACGTTTGGGAAAAAGCTGCTGAAGTGACATCATATCCATACAACGACACTCCAAATTTCGATAAGCTTTATAACAACTACTACTTGCCAGGTAACACACAAGATGGTCCTGACGCTGTGTATAAACTCACTGTTGAGGAACCAACAACATTGGCTGTTGGCGTTAATGGCGAAAATGCAAAGATAGCTTTGTATACACAAAACTTCAGCGGCGTTGGTGGTCCTGACGTCAACAACAGCTATGGCGCAGTGGTAGAACCAGATGATGACCCATTTGCACCAGAATTTCCAGAAGTTGAGATGCCAGAAGTACAAGGCAACTCATTCTCATACGATTTCAACGATGGTAAAATCGACGGCTGGAGAACAGTAGACGCTGATGGTGACAACTTCAACTGGAATGTTGTTACAAGCGGTGCTGGCGTTGGTGTGAAATGCCTCGCTTCTTATGCTTACGATTACTCTTCAGGTTCAAGTCTTACTCCAGACAACTACGTCGTAACAGTAGGTTCTTATTCAATAGACGCTAACTCAGTCTTAGAATTCGATATCAAAGCTACTGAAGATTATTTCTTGAATGAGACTTATGCTGTCGTCGTTTCTTTAGATGGTGTTAACTTCGATATCGTTGAAAAAGAATCATTCGTAGATGCTAACTGGAATCACAAGACTGTATCTCTTTCAGAATATGCAGGAAAAGATGTAGTGATAGGCTTCCGTCATTTTGAAGTAGGAACAAAGTCATTCGCAATCTTCGTCGATAACGTAACTTTGACTCCAGGTCGTGGCACAAGATATGTCAAATCACAAAAATATGTGGTGCCAGCTGGTACATACTACCTCGCTGTTTCAGCAACAGAACGTTTCTCTGTAAATATCAATGCTATCACAGAAAACGGCTACAACCCTCTTACAGAAGTAGTAGCTCAAGAAGTTGATGACAACAAAGTTAACTTGACATGGAGCTTCGATTTCATCGCTAATGGCATCCAACTCAGCAAAAACCAATTGTCAAACAATAGCAAAGCTGGTCAAAACCAAACAGTGTTAGGCTATAACGTATATAGAAGAAATACCTTAAACGACGCAGAACAAGAACTCGTAGCTGAAAACTTGACAGACACAACATACACAGACGCTACATGGAACGCAATGACAACAGGCCTTTACCAATGGGGCGTTTCTGTAATATATGACGCAGGCAATGGCGCAGAATATGAAACAGAAGCTGCTTATTCAAACACTTTAGGCAAAGACATGTTCACAACATTGAAGCTCGTTGTCGACACAGAAAACCAACTCTCTCCAGCAGGAACAACAGTTACATTATATAATGTCTATGAACCTTCATTCAAATATGAAACCACTTTAGACGAGACAGGAGTTTGTACATGGGATTCATTCCGTAGAGGTACTTATAGATTCTCAATGTCATTGGATGGCTACAAACCAGGTCCTAAGAATGAGTTGATAGAAGTATGGGAAGAAACAGAGTTGAAATATACTTTCGAAGAAAAATTCGTTCTCGGTGATGTCTTCGTATCTTCAACAGGATGGGCGATGTGGAATGACAATGCTGCATCATATCAAGTTAAGTTAGACGGTAAATCTGTTGCAGAAGTTACTACACCTTATTATCAATTTGACGTTACAAATCTCGTAAGAGGTCAAGAATATACAACAACAATCGTTGGCTCAAAAGAATTAGAATACACATGGACTTATCTCTCATGCGATGGCTTGGTGGAAGCTAGCCACTTTGAAGTTGAAGCTGAAGGTAAAGAAGTAGCAGCTTATTGGAAACTTCCTGTCACAGGCTTCAGCTCATCAGAATTCAAATTCGATTTTGAAAACGAGACATTGAACGGATGGGTTACAATTGATGGTGACGGCGATGGCAACACATGGTCAAATTCATATAACTATTCACAGACAGAATGTGGCTTCGAAAGCTTCTATAGCGCAATGTCTCATTCTTGTTTGCAAACATTGCCATTAACACCAGATAACTATTTGGTTACAGCAAAGAAATATCTCATCACAGACAACTCAGTACTTCGTTATATGGTTAGCGCAGAAAATAAGATGTTCGCAGAAGAACATTATGGCATCGCTATCTCAACAAAGAGCAATTATAATAAAGCTGACTTCAGAACTATCTGGGAAGAGACATTACCTAAAAATGATGAGTCTGCAACATTCCATGGCACATGGTATGAGAGAACAGTCGACTTGAGCGAATATTCAGGTCAAGAAGTATATATCGCTTTCCGTCACTTTAACTGTACAGACCAATTCTGGATCAATATCGATAACGTAGAGCTTACAACAGCAGAGACAAGAAAAAGAGAAGGCGAATGGTTAGGCTATGGTGATGATAACAACTACGACGCATTAGGCTTACAAGGCGGTACTCCATTCTATTGGGGTATTATGTTCCCAGCAGCTGACATGCAAAAATTCGCAGGCCAGTCATTGACAAAAGTTTCTATCTACGACCTCACATCTCATGAAGGAAGATTCATGATTTATCTCGGTGGCGATAAAGCTCCTGGTACTTTGGTCCATACTCAAGACTATAAGACCATAGGCTCTAAAAAATATCTCGAATTCGAATTGACAACAGCAGTAGACCTCACTGGCGAACAAAACGTATGGGTTGTATTTAACAACTACACAAGTCAGAATGTCGCTACAAACTGTATCGGCTTCACTAATCCTAACGGCCGCTGGTTCTCAACAAATGGCGTTAACTGGACCGATATCTTGACATATTCAGGATATAACTTGACATGGCAAATCCGCGCTTATGTTGAAGAAGTGTTAATTCCAAACACAACAGACCTCGAAGTGCTCGGAGCTATGTTATACCGCGATGGTGAATTGTTGACACAACAGCCAACAACAGAAGAACAATACGTAGAGACACTCGAAGAATATGGAGAATATGAATACTCATTGAGAGTGGTTTATGGTGGCGAAGAAGATACATACTACGCAATGTCTTGCCCTCAAGTAATAAACTTCACTCACGACTTGAAATGTAAAGCTCCTAAAAACCTCTTCGCTGAAGCAACTATCGATGCTGATGGTAAAGTAGGTACAAGATTGGAATGGCCTTATACATTGCATGGTTCAGACTGGTTGTACTATGACAATGGCGTTAACGAATCAGGCTTAGGTCTCGTAGGTGTTCCTATCTACTGGGCAGTCATGTTCCCAACAGAAAAACTCGAATTCTATAATGGAACATTGATGACAAAAGTGTCAGTGTATGACTACGAATCACATGATGGTAATATCCTTATCTACTATGGCGGCGATAACGCTCCAGGTATGTTGATTCATAGCCAGCCATATCAATGCTCTGGTACAAGACAATTCGTTGAATTTGAATTGACAGCTCCTATACCAGTCGACGCTTCAATGAATCTTTGGGTAGTTTTCAATGCTAATAACGGTAACTATCCTGCTCCTATATGTGCCGATACTGGCGACAAGAACGGCCGCTGGATGTCAACAGACGGTATTAACTGGGCTGACGTTGGAGCTGTCCCTGCATTAGCCGGTACATTCATGGTACGTGCTTACGTCACAAGCGACATGAGAGGTGAAATAGCATTGGGTGGTGAACGCTCATCTGAAGCTAAATTCTCACACTATAACGTATATCGCGGAACATCTTTAGATAATACAGAACTCATCGCTCAACCAACAATAGGTTATTACTTCGACGAAGTAGATAAAGGTACTTACTACTATCAAGTGACAGCTACTTACTTGGATGGCGATACAGATTGTGAGTCAGAATTCGCTAACTCATACACAGAACCTGAAAATAATTACGTTAAGGTTGAAGTGACATCTGTTGATGAAAATACATTGGGCGATGTAAAACTTTACCCTAACCCAACAAACGGTAACTTGAATATAACAGCAGAAGGCTTACAACGCATCACTGTTATCAGCGCAATAGGCCAGGTTATCTACGATATCAATGCTAACTCTGACAACGAAATCCTTGATATGTCAAGATTCGATGCAGGTATCTATATGGTTCGCATCGTAACAGAAAACGGAATGACAACAGAGAGAGTTTCTGTTATTAGATAAGTTGCTAAGTTACTAAGTTGCTAAGTTACTAAGTTGTTAGCATCTTAGAAACTTAGCGACTCAGCAACTCAGCAACTAAAAAAATGTGGAGAGTAATCTCCACATTTTTTTTATCTTTGCATTATGGTTTCAATACAAAATCTTAGCATGCAATTTACCGGTGAGGATCTCTTCACCGACATCAGTTTTATGATTCGTGAGAAGGATAGGATAGGCCTTGTCGGAAAAAACGGCGCGGGCAAGACAACGCTCATCCGTCTTCTCTGCGGTCTCGAACAGCCTTATAAAGGCGACGTGATAATGTCTGACGACGTGACTATCGGTTATCTCCCTCAAGAGAAAAACGTACATAGCACTAAGACCGTTCTCGACGAAGCGATGACGGCCTTCGAAGAATATTACGAGATAGAACGTCAGCTGGCTAAACTTCAAGATGAACTTTCTAACAGAGAAGACTACGAGAGTGCTTCGTATCAGCGTCTCTGTGAGAAGATGAGTCATCTCAACGAACGTCTAGCTATCATGGGCGGTCATTCCATAGAAGGTGAGGCTGAGCAGATTCTCATAGGTCTCGGCTTCGACCATAATGACATGAATCGCCAGATGAACGAGTTCAGCAACGGATGGCAGATGCGCGTCGAACTCGCTAAGATTCTCCTTCGTAAACCAAAATTACTTCTTCTCGACGAACCTACCAACCACCTCGATATCGAGTCAATACAATGGCTTGAAGGTTTCTTGAAGAATTATTATGGTTCTATATTTATGGTGTCGCACGATAGGGCTTTCCTCGACCATATCACCATAAGAACGATAGAGATTTCATGCGGTAAGATTTACGACTATAAATGTTCTTATTCTGAATTTATTGAAAGAAGAGAAGAACGTATAGACATTCAGAAAGCCGCTTACGACAATCAGCAGCGCGAGATAAAAGAAATCGAGGCTTTCATCGAACGATTCAGATATAAGGCTACAAAGGCAAAGCAGGTACAGTCGAGAGTGAAGCAGCTCGAAAAGATGGACGTGGTGCAAATCGACGACCAGGACAAGTCTGCCATGCATTTCAAGTTCCCACCAGCACCTCATTCCGGTAAGGTGACACTCGAACTGAATAATGTCTCTAAGTCATACGGAGAAAAGAATATCCTCAATAATATAAGTCTGCTCATCCCAAGAGGGGAGAAGATAGCTTTCGTTGGACGTAATGGCGAGGGTAAGTCAACTTTGTCGAAAATCATTGCCGGTGTCCTCGACTATGAAGGCGAGCTGAAACTCGGTCACGAGGTGCAGATAGGTTATTATGCGCAGAATCAGCAAGACATGCTCGACCCTGAGAAGACAGTCTTCGAGACCCTCGACGACGTAGCTACAGGTGATATGCGCGTGAAGGTGAAGTCGCTGCTCGGTGCATTCCTCTTCAGCGGCGAGGCGATAGAGAAGAAAGTCAAAGTGCTTTCCGGCGGTGAAAAAGCTCGCTTGTCGCTCGCTAAGATGTTGCTGTTCCCAACGAACCTGCTCATCCTCGACGAACCTACCAACCACCTCGATATGCTGTCGAAAGACATTCTCAAATCGGCATTGCTACAGTTCGACGGTACTTTGATAATAGTATCTCACGACCGTGACTTCCTCCAAGGACTGACAAATAAGGTTTATGAATTCAGAAAACCTAATATCAAAGAATATATAGGCGACATCTACGACTTCCTCGAAGAGAAGAAAATGAAGGAACTCGATGACCTTAACAAAAAACAGAAGTCACAGCCTGCAACAGAAAATACTGTCTCTCAAGGTAAGCTCGATTATGAGTTGAAGAAACAGAACGACAGAGAGGCAAAGCGTATAGAACGCGAGATTAAGAAACTAGAGGAACAGATAGAAGCAGTGGAAAACGAGTTAGCCGAGATGGATGCTATAATGTCATCACCTGATGAACATCCAGAAGTGAATCTCGACAATGCTTGGTATAACCTCTACGGTGAGAAAAAAAATAAGCTCCAAGCACTGATGGAACAGTGGGAGGAGCTTATTTGAGTTGCTAAGTTACTGAGTTGCTAAGTGGCTAAGACGTTTAACAACTCAGCAACTCAGTAACTCAGTAACTCAGCAACTTTTATTCTCTACCGGATTAGCATACATCTTAAGGAAGATGTCTTCCAATTCTTTCATGTTTTCTTCATTTGCGCAAGGCAGTTTGCTTAAACCTTGTCTCATGTAGCCGATGAAAAATTCCTTGTCTTCTTTTGTATAGAATTCTTCGTGGGCGTTGGAGTTATTGAGCATATCGTGAGCGATATAGTTTGTTTTATATAACTTATAGCCTTGATATATTCTCTTGTCCATCATCTCTGCGAGTGTGGTGAACTTCACGTTTTTCTCAAACTGGTCGCAGTATTCAAGCTCTTCTCTTGTGATGCTTGGCGTTACAGTGATATTAATCTGACCTTTTGGCTGCATGATGCCAGTGATGATGCTTCTGATGTCTTCGCCAGGCTCCTTGACGTATTTCTGTGATTTAGAAATATACAACTCCATGGTCTTATAGAAGTCGCATGGTTCATATTCGTATGATATAGCTACAGGAGTGATGTTTATCTCTTCGAAGTTTTCTACGAAAGGCTTGTCGTTGCCTAAAGAGAACATCTTCAATACGCCTAGTTCAGTCTTGTCGTCGCCGTCTTTTGTTCTTCCGTTGCGTTGAGCAATCCACACCGACTCTTTCTTGTCGTTGATGACATGGCGCATATATTCTGAAGCGAGTACAGAGTCTCTGTATAAATCTTTGGCGTTGCTGCTACGCATAATCTTGAACATCTTGTTAACGCCAGCGATGTCGATGACGAAGTCGCCTTGTAATAAGTTGTTTCCGATAGCCACTTCTAAGCATTCCATGTCGTTGAGAGCGAAGACATAGCAAAGGATAGCAGCGTCGAGAGCGATGTCTCTGTGGTTGCTTACGAACATATTACAGCTGTCTTTGCTTACATTTTCAACGCCGCTGTATGTGAAATTCGTTGAAGTCTTTTTAAGGATGTTTTCAACTGCGTCACGCATAAAACCATGTTGGAAGTCCCTCACGGTCTTATATTCCTTCATTCTGTTAATATATTCTTCAGCATTGGTGTTGAGGAATACAGTGTTGATGACGATAGGCAGATATTCATGACTTGTGATTCTTTTTATTGCCTCAGCGAATTCACTTTCATTATAAGGCCTAATACTATCAAATTTTTCCATAATCATTGTTTTATAATCATTAATTGTAGAAGAAAACTGGCATCAAAGCTTGTACGCCTTCTGTTTGGTTTAATCTCTCTATAGCTTCTAGGTATTGTGCCTTGTCACCTAATTTGTCTTTCAATATTATTTTAGTGTAATATTCTTGTTTGTCTGTCTTTAACAAACTTTCGAACATATCTTCTTGTTTAGGGAATTCTTTTATTGAATAAGATTCTAATCCTGCTTTCTCTGCTGCGTAAGCGATAGCTTTTTCAATGCCGCCGAGTTCGTCTACTAGACCTATTTCTAATGCGTCGCTGCCGCTCCACACTCTACCTTGTCCGATGCTGTCGACGAATGTCTTGCGGAGGTTTCTTGTCTCTGATACTAAAGTGATGAAGTCGTCGTATGTCTCAGTGACGTGATTTTGCATCATCTTCATTTGGTATGGTGATAATGGTTTTGACATTGCTCCGAAGTCTGAGTTTTCGTTTGTCTTAACCTCATCGAATGTTAAGCCGAGTTTGTTATTCATGAAGCCTTTGAGGTTAGGCACTGTGCCGAACACTCCGATAGAACCTGTGAGTGTAGTAGGGTCGGCGAAGATATAGTCGGAACTTGAAGAAATCCAGTAACCTCCTGAAGCAGCGTAGTTGCCCATTGATACAATGACAGGTTTTTCTTTTGCTGCTAATTCCACTTCGCGGCGTATCACTTCTGATGCCATCGCACTGCCACCAGGAGAGTTGACTCTCATCACGATAGCCTTTACTTTCTTGTCGTTTCTTGCGGCTCTGATAGCTTTTGACAAGCTTTCGCCACCGATACTAGTGTCGTCGCCTTCGCCGTCGATGATTTGTCCTTCAGCATAGACGATACCGATTTTATCTTCTCCAGAATATAACTCAGGGCGTACTTTCGCATATTGTGTGTTTCTGATGAGATTTAATTTCTTATCACCTATATTGAGATTGCTTTGTAACTTGGCGATGAGTTCGTCTCTATACATAAGACCGTCGATGAAATTATATTTCAATGCAGCCTCTGAGTCGAACATCAGCGTCATGTCGTCAGCCATCTTGTTGATGAGTTCGACATCTATTCCGCGAGAAGCACTGATGTCATTACATATCTTGTTCCAGATAGAATTGAGTAAAACTGCATTTTGTTCACGATTGGCATCGCTCATCTTATCGAGGAAATAAGGTTCTACCGCGCTCTTGAAT
The DNA here is from genome assembly GCA_045648285.1 of Bacteroidales bacterium. Lineage (GTDB taxonomy): Bacteria > Bacteroidota > Bacteroidia > Bacteroidales > F082 > Limimorpha. Next base: position 20,539 of record JAZRNQ010000051.1, read on the forward strand.
TTATTGTTGGCTGGTCTTATGATTTGCATCTCGATGTCGAGTTTGTCGAAGAGATGTTTGTAGAATATATTTTGTGTAGCCATGCCGTGTATGTCGAGTATTCCGTCAGGGAACATGTAAATCTCGTCAGATACGCTAGCGAGATAGTATGCGCTTTGATAATAAGTCTCGGAGTAGCTCACGATGAATTTTCCTGATTTCTTGAATTCACTCAAGGTATTCCTGATTTCTTCTATGTTAGCTGATGATGTTCCTATTGTAGAAAGTTCCAAGAATATTCCAGAGATGTTAGGGTCTATGGCGGCAGCTTTGATATTGTTGATGATGTCGTTCATGCCAGCGTTGTCGCTCATTTTGAAACTAGAGCCATTGAATACTAATCCGAGGTCGTTGGCGTTGGAACGTTCTGCTATTTCATGGTCGAGAGTCATATATAAAATGCTCTGAGGCTTGACGCTTATTGCAGTGTCTGATGATGAGGCTATAGATGAAATGATACTTGATATCATTATGATGAAAAGCACGACTAGTAATAATGCTGAGCCGAGAAACGATGCTAAGAATGTTTTGAAAAATGATTTCATAAAAAAATATAATTAGGGTTCAAAGATACAATTTTTTTTAATTTTGCGCAAAACAAATAT